>DAOVBF010000040.1 GCA_030673955.1 Deltaproteobacteria bacterium | reverse complement strand
GTTCGACACGCACGGTCCGATCGGACCCTGGATCGTGACCCCTGACGAGATCGGCGATCCGCATGCCCTGGGCCTGCGCACCTGGGTCAACGACGAGCTGCGCCAGGAGTCCAACACGAAGCAGCTCATCTTCAGCTGCTTCGCGCAGGTCGCGCACCTCTCGACAGTCTTTACGCTCGAGCCGGGCGATATCATTTCGACGGGTACGCCGAGTGGTATCGGAATGTCGATGAAGCCGCCGGGGTTCCTGGTTGCGGGCGATCGGGTGCGGATCGCGATCGAGCGGATCGGACAGATCGAGAACCGCGTGATCGAAGAGCCAGCGAATACGCTGCAGCTCTAGCGCAGCTTGCGAAGGGTGCGACTCTGGCGACAGGTCCGCCAGCGGGTATGGCGGGCGCTCCGCGTGACGATACATTGAGGGAAGTGGCCCAACGCCGTTATCGCCGCTACGAGCTCGAACGACCCGAGCTCAACCGCCTGATCGAGGAGCTCGTGGCTCGAGCGCAGCAGGAGTACGGCGAGAGCGAGGATGCCGAGCTCGTGAGGCAGATCCTCGTCTCGGCGATGCGGCTCCTCCGCGACGGCACCCCCCGCGGCGACATCAAGCTCATCAACAGCGCGCTGAAGGAGCTGCGTCACGCCTTCCTCGTCTTCGGGCAGTACCGACAGGTGCGCAAGGTTGCCATCTTCGGCAGCTCGCGGACGGAGCCGGACCACCCCGACTGGAGGCAAGCCTACGCCTTTGCAGAGCGGATGGCGGAAGAGGGCTGGATGACGATCACCGGCGCCGGCGACGGGGTCATGGGCGCGGCCCAGGACGGCGCCGGCCGGGAGTCCTCCTTCGGCGTCAATATCCGCCTTCCCTTCGAGCAGCGTGCCAACGAGACCATCGCGGGTGACCACAAGCTCATCAGCTTCCGCTACTTCTTCACACGCAAGGTCATTTTCCTGAAGGAGGCGCACGCCATCGTGCTCTTCCCCGGCGGTTTCGGCACCTACGATGAAGGCTTCGAGGCACTCACACTCATTCAGACTGGCAAGAGCGAGATGGTGCCCGTCGTGTTCGTCGACGCGCCCGGTGGGAGCTACTGGAAGGACTGGAAGGGGTATGTCGACTCGCACCTCCGCGCGCGATCGCTCATCCAGGAGGAGGATCTCTCGCTCTTCAAGATCACCGACGATGTCGATGAGGCGGTCCAGGAGATCCTGAACTTCTACAGCAACTATCACTCGAGCCGCTATGTGGATGACCTGTTGGTCCTGCGCGTACGCCACGTGCCCGATCCGGATCAGCTCGATGAGCTGAACACGAGCTTCGCGGACATCCTGAGCGAGGGGAAGATCAACGTGAGTGAGCCCCTGCCCGCCGAGGCGGGTGAGGTCGAGCACTACCCGCGCGTGACGCTGCACTTCAATCGCCGCGACATGGGTCGCCTGCGCATGCTGATCGACCGCCTCAACTCCTTCGTTGCCGGGCGCGCCTCCCATCCGCTCGAAGCGATACCGCTCGAGATCATCGAAGGGCCGATTCCGCTCGACGCGGAGACCGCGGAGCAGGAGGAGAGCTAGCGCACCGCGAGCGAGAGGGGGTGCTGCGGGGGGAGTCCTCTGCAGCGACCCGCTAGGCTACGCTCGTGTACCAGGGAGCCGACGGGTTGTCGCCGGGGGAGGAGGAATTCGTCATGTTTGGCCGCAGCTCACAACTCCGGGCACTGCTCGCGCCTGCGCTCGTGGTGGCGCTCGGACTGCTCTCGGCGGCCTTCGTCGTCGGAGACGAACGCGCCGGCACAGGAGGTCTCTCGATGTCGTTTACTCTCAGCTCTCCCGCTTTCCGCGACCAGGGGGAAATTCCCATCCAGCACACCTGCGAGGGGGAAGACGTCTCGCCGCCGCTCGCCTGGTCGAGTCCGCCCGAGGGAACCCGCAGCCTCGCATTGATCGTCGACGATCCCGACGCACCGGACCCGAAGGCCCCCCGCATGACCTGGGTCCACTGGGTCCTCTACAACCTTCCCGCCACGGCCCGGGAGCTACCCGCTGCCATGACGAACGAGGCGTTGCCGTCCGGCACGCGGGTAGGCCAGAACGATTGGAAGCGAGACGACTACGGCGGCCCGTGCCCGCCCATCGGTCGGCATCGCTATTTCCACAAGCTCTACGCGCTCGATATCAGCCTGCCGGACCTGGGTGCGCCGACGAAGGCGGAGCTCGAAAAGGCCATGCAGGGCCACGTGCTGGCCCGGGCGGAGCTGGTCGGGACCTACGAGAAGAAAAAGCGCTGAGGGCGAGCCACGCTGCCCGCAGGGCGGCGGATCCGCCCCGGAATTTCGCCTCGGATTTCCGGGGCCCTCCGGCAGTGGCTCGTCCCATGCCAGTCGACGCGCGGACTTAGAGCAGCGATCTGCGTCCTGCCGATTGCAGGCATCCCCACCGGGCCAACCGGCGCTCCGGTCAAGTCGCCTCTGAACAGGACCGATCGACGAAGAAGGCCGGGGCCACCCCAGGGGTCTGGAAAGGGGCGAGATCTTGCTCGACGTGGTGCTCAACGTACTCGAGAAGCGGGGCCTCCCGTCCCCCTCGCATTTGGCTTCGAAGATCCTCGAGCTCATCGATCGGGCGGAGAGCGAGCCCGAGGTGCTCCAGTCGCTCATCCAATGCGACCCCGTACTGACGGCGAAGATCATCCGCGCGGCGAACGAGCCCGGCGGCAGTAAGGACCGCTCGGTCTCGACGCTCCCCCAGGCGATCCGAACCCTCGGCATGATGAAGATCCAGAGCGCGATCTTGACCTTCTCCCTCACACCCTTCGAGGAGCAGGAGCTGGACCCCTTCACCTTCGACTACAAGCTGCATTGGCGGCACGCGCTCACGACCGCCGTGGCCGCGCGAGATCTGGTGGGGGACGAGCCCACGCTCCGCGATGAGGCGTATGTCGCCGGACTGCTGCAGGACATCGGCGTGCTCGCACTGCAGCGAGCGATTCCGGAGCGCTATGACGCCGTGCTTCAACAGGTCGGGGACTCGATGGACGAGCTGTGGATCATCGAGCGGGCGGAACTCGGAACCGACCACACCGAGGTGGCGAACGCACTCCTCCAGAAGTGGAGTTTTCCGTCGATCCTCAGGTGCCCGATCGCAGCCCACCATCAACCCAGCAGCATGGAAGGGGGCGACCCGGTGGAGCACCGGCTGGCGCGGGTGCTACGTGTCGCGGCTCAGGTCGCGAAGGTTTTCTGCTCGACGCACGATGCGAGCGCAGTGGTCCGGCTCCACGAGCTGGCGCAATCGACGCTGGGCATGTCGGACTCGGCACTTCAAGCGCTTCTCACGCGGATCGATCCTCAGATCCGGAAGGCTCTGAAGCTCATGGATCTGGATGTCGAGGAGTCGGTCTCCTACGAGGACCTCATGCGCCGGGCCAACGATCAGCTTGCGGCGCTTACGCTGCAGCTGGGCGGCGCGCTCTCGACCGTTGAGGAACGGCTGGAGACCACCGACCGAGCCGCCCGCTCACTCCGTGTCGAGCGCTTCGCCGCCGAAGCGGCAAGCCGCGCCAAAGCCGAGTTCCTCGCGAACATGAGCCACGAGATCCGCACGCCCTTGAACGGAGTGGTCGGAACCACGGAGTTGCTCGCGAAGACGGACCTCGGCAAAGAGCAACGGGATCTGGTCCAGATCATCCGGAGCTCCGCGGACACACTGCTCGTGATCATCAACGACATTCTCGACTTCTCGAGGATCGAGGCGGGCAAACTCACGATCGAGCGCACGCCCTTCGACCTCGAGGCCGTGGTGGAGGAGGTCGTCCAGATGCTGGCTGCGCAGGCCGAGGAGAAGCGGCTCGGGTTCGGCGCCCGCTACGCGGCCAATGCGCCCCGGAGGCTCGTCGGGGATTCCGTGCGCGTCCGGCAGGTGCTTCTCAACCTCGCCAGCAACGCCATCAAGTTCACGAGCGAGGGTCGGGTTGCGATCGCCATCGGCTGTGATGAGCGAGGCGAGACCGAGGCGCGGATACGCCTCGAGGTCGAGGACACGGGTATCGGGATCGAGCCGGACGCAGTCGAGCGGATCTTCGAGAAGTTCACGCAGGCGGACACGTCCACGCACCGTCGCTTCGGAGGAACGGGCCTCGGGCTCGCCATCACGAAGCAGCTGGTGGAGCTGATGGGCGGGAGCATCGAGGTCGAGAGCTACGTCGGAGAAGGCTCGACCTTCCGGGTGCACCTTCCGCTGCCCCTCGACAAAGCCGAGTCCGCCAAAGCAGCCAGCGGCGGGACGGGAGCCGACGAGGAGAAGCCCGCACGATTCGCCGCACGTGTCCTGCTGGCGGAGGACAACCTGGTGAACCAGAAGGTGGCGGTGCGAATGCTCGAGAAGCTCGGGTGTCGGGTGGACGTAGCCGCCAACGGTCGCGAGGCCGTCGAGATGTACGCCGGAGGCACCTACGACCTGGTGGTCATGGACTGCCAGATGCCCGAAATGGACGGCTTCGAGGCCACTGCGGAGATCCGACGCCGGGAAGGCGAAGGGACGCGGGTCCCGATCATCGCGATGACCGCCAACGCCCTCCAGGGTGACCGCGAGCGCTGCCTTGCTGCGGGCATGGACGACTACGTGAGCAAGCCGGCGACACTCGGCACGCTGCGAAAGCTCGTCCAAGTCTGGTGCGGCGAGGAGGGAAGCCAGTAAGCCAGGCCCGTCCGTCGGGGGCTTCCACGCTTCGCCTTCCCTCTCCCGCCCGGCCTGCTGAGACCCTGCTAAGTTCTTGAATTTGTTCCTGTTTCCGGACCTGCCCCGGCGGGGTTCGGCGCCAGGGGTCGCGTTTGAGATGGGATTCTGTCGCACTCTCGCGTAGAGTCGAGTGGGTCTTCATGGAGAGCTCGGTGACGCGACGGACGCTTACGTACCTGGGCACGATCGCGCTGCTCGGAGTGGTCTATTACATCGCCGCGAAGGTCGGCCTCATGATGGTCGAGATTCGCGGGGGTCCGAGCCTGGTCTGGGTGTCCAGCGGGATCTCATTGGCGGCGGTCGTGCGCCTGGGATATCGCGTCTGGCCCGGGATCGTGTTGGGGGGGCTACTGACGAACCTCGAGCTCGGTCTCTCCGCTCCGGTGGGGCTGCCTCTCCTGCTCGCGGAAGTATTAGAGGCGCTGCTCGGCGCTTTCCTGGTTCGCAGGTTCTGCTCCAGTCCCGATTTTCTCGATCGCGCTCGGGACGCGTTTCTGTTCGTGGGGTTCGTGACTCCGGTGAGCACAGCGGTCGGCGCGCTCATCGGCGGGACGTCTGTGGCTCTGGGTGGGGTCGCTTTCTCCGCTGGGTATCTCCAGATCCTGCTCACCTATTGGCTCGGAGACCTGCTGGGATTTCTGGTCGTGGCTCCGCTCCTGCTGGCCTGGACCGGGAGAGTGGACGTTCCGTTGGACCGAAAACGGATCGCCGAGGGGGTGATCCTGCTGGGCATTCTGGTCCTGGTGTGCGGGATCGCCTTCGGCGGTTGGCTCCCCCGACAGATCACCACCTATCAGTCTCCGCTGGCCTTCCTCCTTTTACCCTTCGTTGTATGGGCAGCCTACCGGTTCGGTCTACGCGGTGCGACGACGGCAACTGCCATTGCAGCGCTCACGGCGGTCTTCGGAACCCTGGGGGGCTACGGACCCTTCGTGAAGGAGACGCTGCAGGAGTCCCTGTTTCTACAACAGTCGTTTGTGGGTTTGGTTGCAGCCGCGGCCAAGGTCAAGGCCCCGGCCAACGCCCAGCGTCAGCGTGCGGAGGACGCGCACCGCCGGGCGCACGACGAGCTCGACGACCGCGTCAGGGCAAGAACCGCCGATCTCGTGATGGCGAACGAGTGGCTCCAAAAGGCATTCGCGGAGCGCGAGCGGTCCGTGGAGCAGCTCAGGGAGTCCGAGCGTCTGGCGTCGATCGGAACCCTCGCCACCGGCATCGCGCACGAAATCAACAATCCACTGGGCGGCATCGTGCTCTCCGCCGAATACGCCCTTGCGGCCAAGGATGCGCCCGACGGCAGCGAGGTGGTGACGAGTGCCCTGGCCGACATCGTCCAGCAAGCGAAGCGGGGTGGCCAGATCGTGAAGAGCGTCCTCCAGTTCGCTCGAAGAGAACCGACCGAGCGGTGGGCGAATGACCTGAACCAGCTCATCCGCTCGGCGCTGGACATGACCAGGAGCTCTATCGAGAAAGTCGGGGTCTTCATGGAGATCGAGCTCGATGAGGCGCTTCCTCACATCCGGATTAACCCTTTCG
Source organism: Deltaproteobacteria bacterium (assembly GCA_030673955.1). Taxonomy (GTDB): domain Bacteria; phylum Myxococcota_A; class UBA9160; order SZUA-336; family SZUA-336; genus SMWZ01. Next base: position 2,050 of record DAOVBF010000040.1, on the reverse strand, counting down.
AGATGCAGCAGGTCCTCGTGAACGTGATTCAGAACGCGGTGGAGGCGGGCGACTCTCGAACCCGGATTACGATCCGCTCGGAGCGCACCCCCGAGGGAGTTCGGGTCACGGTCGAGGACAACGGCCCGGGACTTTCCGAGCCGGAGCGAAGGCGGGTCTTCGATCCCTTCTACACCACCCGCCAGAGGGAAGGAGGCACCGGGCTCGGGCTGAGCATCGCGCACGGCATCGTAGCGCAGCATGGGGGCGAGATTTCGCTGGTGAGCGAACCGGGCTGGGGGACGAAGGTCACTGTTCAGCTGCCGGTGGAGCTAGAGGTACCCGAGCACTAGGGCCCTGCTGGCGAGGGTTCCTCTCTCCCGTGCTGGGCGTTTCTTGAACACTTGCTCCGCGTGCTGGCTCGCGCGCGGCCCCGTCCCGGATAAAATGGTGCCATGGCGCGGACCCGGACCAAGAGCACCCGCAAGAAGACCACGCGGAAGAAGGCCGTGCGGAAGCGGTCGACAGCGTCACGCAAGCGGCTCACGCCGCGCAAGGAGAAGCGCGGGCTCGCCGGCGTGGAGGTCCTGCTGGACCTGAGCACGCCCGAGATCCGCCCTCTCGCCGAAAAGGTGCGTGAGCTGGGCGGCGCGGCGATCGGATGTTACCGGGAGCCCTTCTCGGGCAGACCCCTGCTGGTTGCATCGCTGCCGATCGAGGCGGTCCAGCCGACCCCCTTTCAACGGGACCTCTCTCCCGCGCACACGAAGCGTCTGGCGCAGAAGATCGAGGAGAGCGGCTCGTTCCTGGATCCGCTCATCGTGGTGCGGGGTGCGGACGATCAGTTCTGGACCCCCAACGGGCACCACCGTCTGGCCGCGGCCAGACTGCTGGGGCTGCGGCAGATCACGGCCCTGATCTCGCCGGACGAAGACCTGGCCTTCCGAATTCTCGCGCTCAACACGGAGAAGGCACACAACCTGCGCGACCGCGGCCTCGAGGTGATCCGCATGGCGCGCGAGCTGGCGGTGCGCAGCAAGCGGGCGCGCGAGGTCGACTACGAGGCGGAGTTCGAATCCCCCTCGCTGCTCACGCTCGGCATCGTCTTCGAGCAGGAGCGGCGCTTTGCCGGCGGGGCGTACCATCCCTTCCTGCGCAAGGTGGACCGGTTCAGCTCGAGCACGCTGGTGAAGAGCCTTCGCGAACGCAAGGGCTGGGCGTCACGCTTGATCGCCATCGATCGGGAGGTCGCGCGCATCATCGATGAGCTGCGGAAGCGCGGATTCCGCTCGCCCTATCTGCGGAACCTGGTGGTCGCGCGCATCAACCCCGTGCGCTTCCACCGGGCCAAGAAGGGCGTGACGAAGCCCCCCATGGCGATCGGCGCGGCGCTCACCCGCATGGCGGCCTCGGCCAAGCGCTTCAGCGCGGCTTCGGTGCGAGAGAGTGACCTCGCGCTCGTGGCGGCGGTCGCAGGAGACGACGGGGATTGAAGCGCGTGCGCGCCCACGTCTTCGTGGAGGGGTTTGTTCAGGGGGTCTTCTTTCGCGACTCGACCCGGAGGCGGGCACGCGAGCTCGGTCTGACGGGCTGGGTGCGCAATCTACCGGACGGGCGCGTCGAGGCGGTGTTCGAGGGGGAGGAGTCCGCCGTGGAGGCGGCGGTTGCTTTCGTGCGCGAGGGCCCGCCCCACGCGCAGGTGCTCCACGCCGACGTCGTATACGGTCCCTATAGCGGCGAGTTCTCCGACTTTCGCGTCCCGTACTGAGGAGGACGAACCCCGAGCGGCTCGTGGCCTCCCTTGGTTGCCTCACGGACCCTCGGCGTGGACCTCCTGTCGCTCGAGGTATTCGAAGGCGTACTGTCTCGTCTCGGTGATCGTCAGCACCGCGCCGGCCTGACCGGGAATCTGTACCGGCCGTGTCGTGAGCCGCTGCTGGCTCTCCTCGTGGGGCAGCAGGGTGGAGGGGTCTACCAACCGATCGCGCTGGCTGGAGCGACGGAACCCTTCGTTATCGGAACTCGGCGCCTCGGCTTCGACTTCGTCGAAAAGCCCGGTCGCGCGCTTACC
>DAOVBF010000285.1 GCA_030673955.1 Deltaproteobacteria bacterium | reverse complement strand
CGACCTTCAGTACACGCTTGTAGCGGTACGCGAACAGGCTGCGCGGTACGTTCATCAGAACGCGATCCGACGTCTCGTAGATGACCCGCTGATCGTTCACGCGCACGAACCCCCTGTCCTGGACCCGACCGATCAAGATCCGCTCCATTCCCTGCTTCGTCCCGACACTGAGCTCGAGCTCCGGCGCATCCAGCCCGTACTCTTCCAGCGCGCCGGGCTCATCGACGAAGGCCGCCGCGCGAGCGAGGACGAGGTCCTGCAAGACACGCCGCACGCGCTCCGCGTCGGCTCGGTCCTCGCGCGGCTCCACCAAGCGCCAGCCCTCGTCCTCCGCCTCGGCCTCGTCTTCCGACTCGACGCGCTCCACCAGCGCAACCAGGCTTCCGTGCTCTTGGACCCGCAGGCGCCGGACGTCGCTCACCTCAAAGCCCACCACGCGCTTGTTCCTCAGCTCGCGAAGACGCGGCTCGAGCGCACTCGCCGGCCCCAGCGGGACCGTGAACAGCTCCTTGCCCCGCCCCTCGAGTGCGACGTAGAGCAGGGAGCCAAGCGGCGCCCGACCTCCCAGATAGAGCACGCTCGGCTCGCCCTCCCCTGTCCAAACCCGCACGGCCCGTCGCTCCTCGCCCAGCCCGAAGGGCGCGAGGTCCTCCGGGAGATCCTCGATCACCGATTCCGACGCGAGGCTGGCCAGGTTCGAGAGCAGATTGGCTACGACATTCGCGTCCGCCGGGAACGCGACAGGCGTCTCCAGAGCCCAGCCGTCGGGGTCGCCCTCCCCGCCCCGTACGAGCTTCGCCCGGCCGCCGCCAGCAAGCGGCAGCTCCAGGGCTGTGATCTGATCGGCTTCCAACGCCAGCAGGCGTTTGGCAGCAGCTTCCGTCTCCTGCCTCTCGCGCTCGCCCCGGATCTCGACGAGATACACGTAGAGTCCGAGAGCGGCAGCGATCACCCCCAGTGCAAGTGTTGCCCGGAAGCTCATCCCCCTACTGCGTCCTCAGTTGCGGCGTTGCCACCAGTTCAGAATTCCGACCAAAAGAATCAGCTCGGGCAAGATGAAGATCGCGAGGTAACGGAAAGTCGAAAGCTGCTGCGCGGTCATCACGACGCGCGACGCGCGAGGCCGCTTGCGCTCGATAGAGATGAACTCCTCCTCGCCCACGAGCCAGTTGGCCATGTTCAGGAAGAGGTCCGCGTTGTAGAACTCGGCGATGTAGCGGTTGCGCGCAAAGTCCGCGTCGCCAACCACGACCAGGCGCCCCTCCCTTCCGCCTTCTGCCGGGGCCTCGAATTCGCGCGCGATCCCCAGCGCAACGGGACCGGGTCGGTCGCGTTCGGGATCGAGCGCCACCCGGCCCTCGCCGGCGAACCACTCCAGATCGGTTTCGGCCCAGCTGGCGTGTCCCGTCCTCGCCAGCTCGACCAAATCGCCCTCCACATCACCATCCACCGCGCGCACCGAACGCGCGAGTCGAAAGAAGGTCGGCCCCCCGCGCGCAATAAGGTCCTCCGTGATGGGATGCGATCCGTAGTCGGTGATGATCGGCTGAACGCCGAGTTGGGGGCCGGCAAAGAGCTGGATCTGCTGATCCACGATGATGTCGCGGCCGAGCTCGATCCCCCACTCGCGGACGCGGCCTTCGAGATTGCTCACCACGATGGGCTCCGCCATCACCAGCAGCGATCCGCCACCGCGCAGGTAGCGGTCGAGCGCGTCGAGCTCCCGGTCCAGCAGCGAGTGATCCGGACCCGCAATGATGACGGCATCGGCGTCCTCCGAGACCTCCTCGAGCTTGGCAAGAAGCAGCGACGCGACCTCGATGTTCTCGTCTTCCAGGGCTCGTTTGGCTTGCGAGAAACCGTCCGCGCGCTCGTCATCGGGGTTGCCCTCGCCGTGTCCGGTCAGGAAATACAGCTTCTTCCGCTCCGAGATCACGCTGCGGATGGCCTTGGTCAGCTCTTGCTCAGTGGGCTCTGTGACGCGGACGGTGCCCTTGGCCGACTCACAGGCCCCCCGGCACACGATGAGCACCCCCTCGCTTCGGATCTCGAAACGCTCAGCCAGGTCGGGCCGTTGGACGGGGTCGTGGGTCTTCACGTCCACGCGGTCGCTCTCATAGCGGTAGAGCTCGAGGGCCTCGCGGCCGGCCATCTGACCTCCACGCAGGTAGAAGGCCAGGATTTCGACGTAATCGTCCTCGGGAATCTGCGCCAGGACCTCCCGCGTCGCCTCGGTCAGGCTGTGCAGCTTGGCCTCCGTCAAATCCCAGCGGACCGAGTGGCGGACGGAGAGGTAGGCGAGCAGGCCCAGGATGATCGCGAGGGCCACGCTCTGCAGAACGACGTTCCCCCCGTACTTGGCGCCCCGTCGCGTCGTGTCACGAGTCAAGAACTCGCGGAATTCGCCCAGTCCTCGCACCGCTGCAACGATCAGGAGCACGACGCCCAGCCCCAGGTGCACCCCCGCCAACCACAGGGGCGCGGTGAAAAGGCCAACCACCCCGAAGAGGATCAGGACGATGCCGAATATGACGAGCAGGATCCCCAGCCCTCTCCCTACCGCCAGCGCATGGACTCGGTGACCGCTCGAACCCCCGAGACAAAGAACACCCCCACGATACCGAAGTAGACGAGGTCGTCCGTCTTCACGACGCCGGACAC
>DAOVBF010000049.1 GCA_030673955.1 Deltaproteobacteria bacterium | reverse complement strand
GTGCCTGCGCTTCGGGCTTTTCGCCGGGCCGACTCTCCTCGTCGACCTCGGGTGCGGCCAGCTCGAACTCGAAGCCCGCCTCGCGCAGGAGCGTCTGCCTGCGCGGGGAGCTGCTGGCCAGGATCAGTCGACGTCGGAAGTTGCTCACGCCGACAGTCTCTCGCATCCTCTCCGCCAGAGCTAGCGGGTGATCGGCCGGCGGTTCTGGCCGGTTATCGGCGGGCAATGCCCGCCTGCCGACACGTCGAAGCTGCGCTTCGCCTTGCGGCCTGCCCGCACGGCGCGTTACTTCGTGGGCGCCTCGCCAGGCGGGGCGCACCGATGCTGTGTTGTACGGACGGCGCGGCCGTGCGCTTCAGCGGGTCTCTGGTTCCGGCTTCAGATCGAGCGCGAGGGACTCCCGTGAGGCTCCCTCGATCACCGCGGATGCTCGGTAGTTCGGGTGCGCGACGCGCAGCACGACTGGGACCGCGAGATCCGCGAAGCGCGCGGCCAGCTCGGGGCCGAGGGGGAAGCGCACGTATTGCACGGCCGAGATGCGATCCTCCTCGAACTGCTTGGGGTCGACGCTCGCGTGGACCGTCGTCCCGCCAACGTCCAGGCTGACGTGCTCGTCGATGCCGATCAGCCGGTCGAGCTCCTCGCGGATCCGCCCCAGTTCCGGGATCTCGATCATGAGCGTAGCGGAGAGCTCATGCGCGCCCGGAATGAGCTCGTTGTAGATGTCGAGCTCCGCCTGAATCTGATCCTCCTTCACGAGCCGCTCCGCGCGCAGCATCTCCTGAATCTGGAATTGCACGGTGTCGCGGTTCTCGAACACGAATGTGAGCCGATCGCCGACCGAGATGCGGCGGGGACGCTTGAGCTCGATGATGCGCGCGCGGAACTCCTCCCGGATCCGCTCGTAGGCGACGAGGTCCATGACGTCCTCGATTTGGATTCGCTTCACGCTTTGGCTCCCAGCCCGTAGGCGTCGCGCAGGAGCACGATGGGGTGAAGGGCGCGTCGCCCCGTGCCCTCCAGGATGCGCAGCGCCGCGAGCGGGCAGTCGCTCGACACGTGATCGGGCTCGAGGCGCTTGATCTCATCGAGCAGCTTGCAGGCGACCTCGAGGCTCTGCGCATACCAGCGCTGCTGCATGCCCCAGGTGCCGTCCACGCCCGAGCAGTGGTCCAGCATCTCCACCTCCGCTCCCGCGAGCTTGAGCAGCTGGCGGGAGCGGAAGCCGATGTTCTGGGCCTTGAGATGACAGGGCAGGTGGTACGCCACCTTGCCCAGCGCTTTCGGGAAGTCCGTTCGAAGCTTGTCTTCCTGCTTGAGCTTCCAGAGGTATTCACCGATGTCATAAGCGTTTTCCGCTACGAGCCGTGCCTCACTGTTGTCCAGAAGCTCGGGGTACTCGTGCTTGATCTGGTAGGAGCAGGTCGGGCCTGGCACGAGTACGGCGATGCCCTCGCGGACGCGTGGGGCGAGTACGCGGACGACCTTCTCTGCGTTCCGTCGCGCGGCTGCGAGATCGCCCCCGTGCAGAAACGGCGCCCCGCAGCAGGCCTCGTAATCCGTCTCGACCGCGACCCCATTGTGCTCCAGGACCTGCAGCGCCGCGTGCCCGGTCTCCGCATCGCTGTACTCGACGAAGCAGGTCGGGAAGAGCAACGCTCGGCCGTTCGGGCCGGGCCCGGGGCGGTGGCTCTTGACCTGGCGCGAGAAGCGGCTGCGCTCGTAGTGGGGCATGAGCCAACGACGGTCGATGCCGGTCCCTGTCTCCATCAGAAGGCGCACGGCGCGGTTCTTGAAGGCCGCATTCGTCAGGGGTGCGCTCAGACAACCGAGCTTGCCCAGCAGGTCCTGCTTCTGTCCCATCCTCTCCGCGAGCGGAATCCCTTCTTCCCGGGCCTGCACGAGCTTGGCGCGGCTCATGAGCTTGGGGAAGTCGATCATCCAGTCGTGGGGCGGGTGGTAGGGGCAATGGTTGTAGCAGAGCTTGCACTGGTAGCAGAGGTCGATGACCTCGCGGATCTCCCGCGCCATGAGCTCGGCCGCTTGCTGTTCGTGCCGGTCAATGGATGCGAAGAGCGACGGAAAGGACGGGCAAAGCGGCAGGCAGCGCCGGCAGTCTTGGCACCTCTCGAAAACCCGCGTCAGTTCCCGGTCGAGCGCTTGGCGATCCAGGAACTCCGGCTCTCCTAGAGAAGGGTTCTTCACGGCGGGCCGCCCGAAAGCTTCGTGTGCAGGCGGGGGCGGGGCGTTTGAGAGCGAGCCGCCCCCGCACCCTTACAGGTTTTCGAGATTGTCGAGGGCCTTCTGGAAGCGACCGGCATGCGACTTCTCCGCCTTAGCCAGGGTCTCGAACCACTCGGCGATCTCGGCGAAGTTCTCGTCCCGTGCTGAGCGGGCCATGCCCGGGTACATCTCCGTGTACTCGTAGGTCTCGCCCGCTACCGCCGCCGCCAGGTTCTTGGAGGTGTCGCCGATCGGCTTGTCCGTCGCCGGGTCCCCGACCGACTTCAGGAAGTCGAGATGACCATGTGCGTGGCCCGTCTCCGCTTCGCCCGTGTCGCGAAATAGGCCGCCCACCTCCGGATAGCCCTCGATGTCCGCCGCTTTGGCGAAGTAGAGATAGCGTCGGTTGGCTTGCGATTCGCCGGCAAAGGCGGCTTTGAGATTCTCGTGGGTCTTGGTTCCCTTAAGGTCCGGCATGGCTGTCGGATCTCCTCTTGCTGGTTTAGGTTGGGTTGGGAAGAAGGTCGGTGCACTCCCGGCACAGACCGGAGAAATCGATGCGAACCCGGCACGGCGTGAGCCCGTGCTCGCGGCGCAGGCGAGCGGCCAGACCCCTGGGGAGCGAAAGCTCGAGATCCTCGATCTCATCGCAGCGGTCGCAGATGAAGTGATGGTGGGGCTCGACGTTGCCATCGTAGCGAACGGCCCCATCGGTGCATGGCACCGCCTCGATCTCGCCGTCCGAGGCCAGCACGTCGAGGTTACGGTAGACGGTCCCCAGGGAGAGCCGGGGGGAATCCACACGCACCGCTTCGTAGAGCGACGCGGCCGTGGGGTGGCAGTCCGTCGACCGCAGGATCTCGAGCAGGCGTTGCCGCTGCCGGGTACGGTTCCGGCGACGCGGGCGGGCGCGTTCGTTGATTGGTGTCACTACAGGCAGCATAGGCGTTGGCTCGATCCCGCGCAAGAATTTTTGCGAATTATTCCTATTTTTGGAGGGGGCGCGTGGGCGCGCTGGCCGATCTGGCCAGGGTGATCTAGCGTTCGCCGCATCGAGCTAAGGGAGGTCCCCCGTGAGCGAGTATCGCGTCGAGAAGGATTCCATGGGCGAGATTCGGGTTCCCAGCAAGGCCTACTATGGGGCGCAAACCCAGCGGGCGGTCGAGAACTTCCCGGTGAGCCGCCTGCGCTTCCCACGTCGCTTCATCGAAGCTCTCGGGCTGATCAAGGCCTGCGCCGCAGAGACCAATCGGGAGCTCGGCGAGATCGACGCCCGTACCGCGGATGCCGTGCGCGAGGGGGCGGAGGAGGTCCGCCAGGGCAAGCTCGATGACCAGTTTGTCGTGGATATCTTCCAGACCGGTTCCGGAACCTCGACCCATATGAATCTGAACGAGGTCATCGCGAATCGCGCCGCGGAGATCCTGGGAGGAGAGCGAGGATCGAAGCAGGTCCACCCGAACGATCATGTGAACCGGGGCCAGTCCTCGAATGACGTGATGCCGGCGGCGCTACATGTCTCGGCGCGACAAGCCATTCTGGAGGACCTGGTCCCGGCGCTCGGGTATCTGAGAGACGCGCTTGTGCGGAAAGCCCGGGAGTTCGACCGGATCGTCAAAATCGGCCGTACTCACCTCCAGGATGCCACCCCCGTCCGGCTGGGGCAGGAGTTCAGCGGTTACGCGACGCAGATCGCGCACGGCGTGGAACGGGCCAAGCGTGCCGCCGAGGCACTTGCGGAGCTCGCCATCGGGGGCACGGCGGTTGGGACGGGTCTGAACGCGCCGCCGGAGTTTGCGACGAGAACCATCGCCCGCATTTCAGAGCGCACCGGACACAGGTACCGGGAGGCCAGCAACCACTTCGAGGCGCAGGGCGCCCGCGATGCGGCGGTGGAGGCGAGCGGTGAGCTCAAGACCATCGCGTGTTCCCTCATGAAGATCGCAAACGACATCCGCTACCTGGCCAGCGGTCCGCGCTGCGGGATCGGCGAGCTCAAGCTTCCGGAGATCCAGCCTGGCTCATCCATCATGCCTGGCAAGGTCAACCCCGTAATCTGCGAGTCGGTCAGCATGGTCGCTGCGCAGGTTATCGGAAACGACGCGGCCATCGCGGTTGGCGGACTTTGGGGCCAGCTCGAGCTCAACGCCTTCCTTCCCCTGATAACATACAACCTGCTGGAGTCCATCGAGATCCTTTCGAATGTCTCGCGAGTCTTCGTCGATCGCTGCATTGTCGGAATCCAAGCCGACACCGAGCGCGCGCGTTCGCTGATCGAGCAGAGCCTCGCCATGTGTACCGCGCTCGCGCCGCTCATCGGCTACGATGCGGCAGCAGCGATCGCGAAGGAGGCTCAAACGACGGGCCGCAGCGTGCGAGAGATCGCGACCGCGATGGGCGTCCTCGAGCCCGAGCAGCTCGAGAACGCGCTGGACCCTATGCGTCAAACAGGCGACTAGGCTAAGCGCCTCGAACATCACCCCGCGAGCCGGTCCGCTGCCGCCTGTGCTGTGCGCACCAAAGAGGGGTCGTTCGAGCGCCCCAGCTCCAAGAGCAGCGTGGCCACCGCGTCGCGCGCTTCGGGATGGTGGGCGACCAGGTCTGGGAGAACCACCACCGCGATGCGCTGCAGGGTTGGATCACGGCCGCTCCTCGCAAACTCGAGAGCCTCATCGAGGCAGGCATGATCAGGGTCGGTGAGCTTCGCCATGCAAGAGAGCGCCGCGCATCGGACCCTGGAATCGCGATCCTTCAGCGCGCTGAGAAAAGCGTCCTTCGTCTCCGTTCGCTCCGGGGCGAGCTCGCGCAACACATACAGGGCCATGCGACGGCGCTGCGGCGCCTCTGCGCGCAGAGACTCGTGCAGCACGACGGGGTAGACCTCCCCGTGCATGCGTCCCAGAGTGGCGAGCATGTTCGCTGTCGTCCAGCGCAGGTAGCCGTCCTCGAGCTCCAGCAGATCGAGAAGCGCCGGCAAGAGGCGCAGGGTCGGACGATCCTCTTGGAAGAGCACGTATGCGGCCGAGAACCGCGCGCGAGGGCTGCCCTCGCTCAGCAGCCGGTAGAGTGTCTCGCGAACCCCGGGCTCTTGCTTCAGCCGCGCCGAAGCCCCGTCACGGGCAGCGCGCGTTCCGTCGAGCCCAGCTGCTTGAGCAGGTCACTTACGAGGTCAACGGTTTCATCTTGCGCCATTTAGCCGGTTTCACTTGCTCGCGACACCCGTGGGAAAAGCTGGCCGGGGGCGCGTCAGGCGACCCCCTACGTGACGGAGTTTAGCAAGCCGGCTTTGTGGGTCCATAACCGCTCGGCAGGCCGGCTGTGCCCTTTTCTGTCGTCTCGGAGGCTTAAGTGCGCTGGGCCTGCCTTCCGATACGAGACTACGAATCCCCCCGGATGAAGCTCGCAAAAGCTCAGATTCCACGTCGGTTGGGCGGCTCGGATCAGGCGCAGCGGCCTCGGAGTGCACGGAACGACGAGTGGGTGCGGCTTCCGACGAAGAGCGGGGGGGCATGGGCCAGCAACCGGTAGGGGCAAACCAGGAGCCGGCGAACCTGGCCGATGCGACCGAGTGTGTGCCGCGTCGCCTGATGAACACCGCCCTCTGGGTGGCATTGATTCTCCTCGGCGGGCTCGGCTGGAACAGCTACGAGTCCTATCGGACGTCCCGTAGCCTGAGCCAACGTCTCCTGAAGCTGCAGGAGCTCCGCGGGATCATCCTCCACTCCGACGAGGTACTGACCATGAGTGCCGCGATGGCCGCTGCCACGGGCGATGATCGCTGGGAGCAGCGCTACCACGCGTACGAACCCATCTTGCAGGACACCATTGAGCAGGCACAGGCCCTGGTCGTCCAAACCTCCGACGCCGCGCCGGCGGGAGCCAGCGACATAGCCAAGATCAGCCTGGGCCAGATGGATGCCCAGGTGCAGCAGCTGATGCGTGGAATTCCCCCGGAGGATGTGCAGCCGATCTTCCCCGGCGAGACCTACGCTGCGTTGAAGCGGCTCTACACGGACGGGATGAAGGACATCGCCGAACATCTTCAGACGTCGTCGAAACACACCCTGGAAGTCTCCGGCGTGCACAGTCTTCGTCACGTCCTGTTTCTACTCGGCCTGTTTGCCGTCCTGGCCGGTGCGTGGTTCTATACGCTGCGCACGCTGAGAAAGATGCAGGAGCGACTCGCGGCGCGTACGGAGGAGCTCGCGTGCGCCAACGAGGACAGGGATCGCTTTCTATCGGGTATGAGTCACGCGATTCGCTCGCCGATGACCTCGGTCTTGGGCTACGCGGATCTCTTGCTCGACAGCGAACCATCTGCGGAGGAGCGATCCCAGTACCTCGAGATCATCCGCCGGAACGGCCAAGACATGCTCACCATCCTGGGTGACCTCCTGGACCTGTCGCAGCTCAAAGCCGGGCAGGTCTCGTTCGAGCTCATCGAGATCTCGCCCTTCGAGATCATCGATGAAGTGGTCAGGTTTACACGTGATCAGGCGATCGAGCGCTCGCTCGGCTTCGGTGTCGAGTACGAGGGGCGGATTCCGGCCAGGATCAAGACCGACCTCGAGCGCGTCAGGCAGGTCCTGGTCACGCTGGTGAGCAACGCCATCCAGTTCACGGAGTCCGGCGGGGTCCGCATCGTGACCAGGCTGGTCGACGCCGACGAGAGTGAAGGACAGCTGCTCGAGTTCACAGTCATCGACACCGGGGTGGGCATGACCCAGCCGCAGGTCCGATCGGTGTTCGATCCATTCTCGCGCAGCGGCAGGATCGATCGTCGCACTGGTGAAGGAACCGGCCTCGGCCTCGCGATCTCCCGGGAGCTGGCCAGGAGGCTGGGTGGAGATCTCCAGGTGGAGAGCACACTCGGACATGGAACCCGCTTCATCTTCACGATTGATGTTGGCTCGCTCGAGGGAGTAGAGCTGGTCGAAGGTCCTCCCGTGATCCGCCTTTCCGGGCATGCGCCCGTGGCTGCGGAGCTGGAGGCCTTGACGGGGCTGAGGGGGCGGGTGCTCATCGCGGAGGACACGCCGGACGTTCGGCTCTGGCTCCGCAGCGTGCTCCGGAAGGCCGGCCTCGAGGTGGAGGTGGCGGAGAACGGTGAGGTTGCGTGCGAGAAGGCCATCGCTGTGCGGGAGGTCGGGGACTCCTTCGATGTGATCCTGATGGATATGCAGATGCCCATCCTGAATGGCTACGAGGCGACCCGTCAGCTGCGTGAGCAAGGCTACGAAGGCGCGATCATTGCGATCACTTCGCACGCGATGGCGGGGGACCGAGAGATGTGCCTCGCGGCGGGCTGCGACGCTTATGCCGTCAAGCCCATCGATCGGCAGGACCTGCTCGCGATGCTTGCCGGGTACCTGAAGCCGTCGGAAAACGAATAGCTTGCCGGCTATCGACCGGCGCGGCCAGCCTCGCCCATGCGCTCGAGGCGGTCGGTGAGCTCTCCCCAGTTCGTGAGTACGTTCGGCGCTTGGCGACCTGCCGACGGATCGTAGCGAAGCGCGCGCAGGCCTGCCGCACGCGCCGCGTCCACACAGTCGACCTCCCGATCCCCGATGTAGAGCGCCGCCTCTGGCGACACCTCGAGGTGTTCGAGTGCCGTGTGAAAGATGCGAGGGTCCGGCTTTGCAACGCCGCAGCTGGACGGCAAGACGATCGCGTT
>DAOVBF010000237.1 GCA_030673955.1 Deltaproteobacteria bacterium | reverse complement strand
CAGGACCTCCCGCACCACGTCACGGACACAGAATTCAGGGTAGCGTTCGGATTCGCAGCGCACGAGCTGTCCCACCGCGACGCCGGCGGCCTCGCGCAGCTTGCCCGCCTCGCGGAGCTGGACGAGCAGACGATCGATGGCGTAGGGCTCCTCGCAGACCTCTTCGAGGAAAACGATGGCGCCGCGTGTATCGATCTCCCATGGCGTCCCCAGGCTGCTCGCGATGAGTGTCAAACCTCCCCCGACCAGCGGCCCAGACGCGCGCCCTCCTGCGACTCCGGAACCCTGGAGCGGCTCCAGCGCCGCCGGCTCACCGCGCACCAGCGCCAGTAAGCGGGCCCGCGCCGCGTCGGTGACATCGGCCCGCTCCAGCATCGGGCCATGCACGGCGGCGAGCCCGGCGTGGCGTCTCAGGAAGAGCAGGAGCGATGTCGCGTCGCTGTATCCGACGACGAGCTTGCGCGCCCGACGCAGCTTCGACGGATCGAGCTGGCGCAGGATCCGCGCAATCCCGTAGCCGCCCCGCGCCAGTATGATGCCGCGCACCTCCGGCGCCCCCCAAAGCTCGAGCAGGTCTTCCAGCCGCTCCGCGTCCGGGCCGGCGAGGTAGCCCTGGCGCCCGTGCAGGTGACGGGCGCAGCGAACAGCGTAGCCCGCATCCTCGAGCCAGCGGATGCCCGCAGCAAGGGCTTCCTCATCGACCGGGCCCGCGGGCGCACAGATACCGAGCGTGGAGCCGGGCACGAGCGGACGCGGGAGGAGCAGAGACGGCTCCTCGTCCATCAGAAAAGGGGCTCCTCGGGGTCAAAGCCAGCGGTGACAGGGGGCGCGTCCTCGCGCATGGAGAGGTCGTTGAAGCGGGTATAGCGACCGTCGAAAGCGAGCCGCAGCTTGCCGGTCGGACCGTTTCGCTGCTTCGCAATGTTCACTTCCGCGGTGCCCGCGTCCGCGCTGTTTTCGTCGTAGAGCTCGTCCCGGTAGATGAACATCACGATGTCGGCGTCCTGCTCGATGGCCCCTGACTCGCGCAGGTCCGCCAGTATGGGCCGCTTGTTGGGTCGCAGTTCAGGTCCGCGGTTGAGCTGCGAGAGAGCAATCACGGGGACGTTGAGCTCCTTTGAAAGCAGCTTGAGGGACCGGCTGATATCGGCCACCTCTTGCTCTCGCCTCTCGTCCCGCTTCCGCCCTTGAAGGAGCTGGATGTAGTCGACGATGATGAGCGTCAGCTTCTCTTCGCGATCGAGCCGTCGCGCCTTCGCCGCGATATCGCTCGCCGTCAATAGCGCGCTGTCATCGACGAAGATACGGGTTTCCTCGAGCTGGCTGGCGGCCTGCGTGAGTCTGCGCATGTCGTGTTCCCCCAGGACCCCGCCACGAAAACGCGTAAAGTCGACCTCGGCCTCACTCATCAGCAGGCGCACAATCAGCTGGCGTTTCGTCATCTCGAGCGAGAAGATCCCGACGCACCCACTCTGGTCCCGGCAGTGGTTGCGGGCGATGTTGAGGGCCAGGGCCGTCTTCCCCATGCTGGGACGCGCGGCGATCACGATGAGATCACCGCCCTGCAGACCACCGGTCTTCTGGTCCAGATCCTCGAAGCCCATGCGCACCCCAACGACCTCGTTGGACTGCACCCGCTCGATGTACTCGAAGGCAGCCTGAAGCTCGGCCTTTACCCCCGAGAAACCGGTTTCGGTGTGGCCCATCGCGATCTGCAGGATCTCCTGCTCCGCTTCCTCGACGAGATGGCCCACGGAGGTCGTGCCCTCATAGCCGCGGGACACGATGCGTTCGCAAGTGCGGATGAGTGAACGCGCCAGCGCCTTCTCGCGCACGATGTCGGCGTGATATTCGACGTGCGCGGCCGTGGGGGTAGCATCCACCAGCTCGCTGAGAAACGCGATCCCCCCCACCCCCTCGAGCAGGCTCTGCTCCTCGAGGAAGCTTCGCATCGTAATCAGCGTGATGGCCTGCTGCTTTGCCGCCAGGTGGAGGCACGCGCCGTAGAGGACGCGGTGCCGGGGCAGGTCGAAGGAGGCCGGTTTGAGCTTGTCCTCGATCTTGTACAGGGAGTTGTGATCGAGCAAAACGGCACCGAGCACCGCCCGCTCGGCTTCGTGATCCGCGGGGATCGCCCTCAGGCTCTCCTCCGGCCGCGGATCGTCGGCCCGGCCTCTACGTCTGGTCTCGACCTGCTGCGCCAAGCGTTCCCCCCCTATCACGGCGCGGCGCACGCCAGGGTATTCTACTCCGCGGCGACCACCTTCACGTGAATCTGAGCTGCCACTTCCCGGTGCAGCCGAACCGTTACATCGTACTCTCCGAGTTGCTTGAGGGGCTCCCGCAGCTCGATCTTGCGACGATCCAGCTCGATACCTTGCTCCTCGAGTCGCCCCGCAATATCGGAACTGGTGACCGACCCGAAGAGCTTCCCCTCCTCGCCAGCCAGAACCTGGAACTCGAGCTCGGTCTCCCCGAGGCGCCGGGCCACCGCCTCGTGCCCGCCGATCTCCTTGCGGATCTTCTCCTCGATCACCCGCTTCTTGTGCCCTAGCTCACTCACACGCCCCTTCGTCGCGAGCATGGCTTTCCCCTGCGGGATCAGGTAGTTGCGGGCGTAGCCGGGGCGCACACTCACGACCTCCCCCGCGTCGCCCAGCGCCGAGATATCTTGGGTCAGGATCACTTCCACCGTCACCGTGCGATCTCCCTCAACCGTGCTGCGATGTGAAAGGCATGAGCGCGATCTGGCGCGCTCGCTTGATCGCCAAGGTCAAGCTACGTTGATGGCGTGCGCAGTTTCCGCTGATCCGACGCGGAATGATCTTGTGCCTCTCGGTGACGAAGATCCGCAGTGTCCTCGGGTCCTTGTAGTCGATCGGCATATCCTTATCCGCGCAGAAGCGACAGACCTTGTGGCGCAGAAAGACTTTCCGACCCGTGCGCTTCTTTTTCCGCATCGGTCGCTTGACGACCAGCTCGACCATGGTCTCCTCCTACTCCGGCTTCTCGACAGATTCGTCTGCCGCTTCGGACTCGGCCTCCGGGTCTTCCTCGATCGGTCCCTCCACCGAACTCATCTCGTCCAACTCAGCGTCATCGGCGCCGAGCTCGTCTTCGATGGGCACCCCTTCCGCGCTGATTGCATCTGCTTCGGCGACCTCACGCGCCAACTCGACCTCCCGGGCCGCACGCTCCGCCTCCAGCCGCTCCCGCTCCTCGCGCCGGCGAGCCTGCTCC
>DAOVBF010000069.1 GCA_030673955.1 Deltaproteobacteria bacterium | reverse complement strand
CTGCCCGCGGGCACGCGACTTCGTACGCGCCTCAGCCGGGTCCGGGTCCCGCTGCGGCTACGGACAGGTGGCTCCGAAGTTCGCGAGCAGCAGGTTCAGATCGATGATGTTGATGGTTCCGTCGCCGTTCAGATCGGAGATCGGGAAGTCCGTGCCCCAGGCGGCCAAGAGCAGCGCCTTGTCCGTCCCGTCAACGTGACAATTCCCGTTGATGTCCCCGACCAGGGTGGTCCCGAACGTCTTCCCGAAGTTCCCGAGCAGGAGAAGCAGGTCGGCGCTGTTCACGGAGCCGTCCCCGTTCAGGTCGGCCGTCGGCGAGTCCGAGCCGAAGAGCGCGAGCAACGTCTTGTGGTCCACGTCGTCGACGATCCAATCGCCGTTGATGTCTCCTGTGAGCTTCCTGCCGGCGGTGTTGCCCCACGTGCCCAGGACGATGTTGAGATCGAGGATATTGACCCGCTGGTCCCCGTTGAGATCGGCAGCCGGATAGTGCTGTCCCCAGACGGCGATCAGGATGTCGAGGTCCACCTGGCCTACGCTCGAGTCACCGTTGATGTCCCCGACGAGATCGGCGCCGGAAGTGGCTCCGAAGTTTGCCTGCAGGAGACGCCAGTCGACCTCGTCCACCGTTCCGTCCTGGTTGATGTCGGCGCTCGAAGACGATTGTCCCCACTCGCCGAGCAGTCCCAGGAAGTCATTCACATTCACCACATCCGTACCATCAACATCGCCGATGAGACGGATTCCCAGTGTGCGGCCCCAGTTCGCGAGCAGCAGGTTGAGGTCTACTCCACCGACGCCCCCGTTCCCGTCGATATCGCAGCTAGCCTCCTGAGTGCCCCAGCAGCGGAAGAGCCGAAGCAGGTCGGTGACGTTGACCACGCCGTCGCCGTTGATGTCACCCAGGAGCCGCATCCCACAGCTGGATCCCCAGACCGCCAGCACCAAGCTGCTATCGGTATCGTCGACCACCCCGTCGCCGGTGACATCCCCCTTCCGGTCGCCACTCAGCACCATGAGCAGGTCGGAGATGTTTACGACGCAGTCGTCGTTTGCATCTCCGCGAATCGGATAGCGGACCGGCCTGGCCTTGCTTAGCGAGTCGGGCTCGTCGGCAGACAGAGCCATCGGAACCGGTTGGGCCCCGGAGCTCGATGTGATGAGCACGATCAGAACGGCCGGTGCCAGAAAGCAAGAGAGCGTCTTGAGAAAGCACATCGCGAAATCCCCTCCGTATCGGGTGCGGTCGAAGCGCAGGGGCCCTGCGCGGAGCCTCCGATCAGACGGACGGGCGCGCGGGCTCGACTCGAAACCGCTTCGTGTCGCGCATCGACCTTACTGACGGTAAAACCGCCCACCCACGGACGGGTTGCGTTCCTGTTCGCTGCGGCTCTTGCTTCGACGATGCTCAGGCGGGAACGGCTATGGCTACGGCAAGCGCCGCGTGAGCGGCGCGCGCAGCGAGCGGAACGCGAGCGGAGTGGGGGTGGCGCAAGCCGCCTTGCGCCGGGACCCCCTAGGTGAAGAGGGGGATGATGTAATTGGTGACGGTGACGAAGATCAAACCCACGGCGGAGAGGGTCAGGAAGGACATCGTGATGGCCATCATGCACCAGCAGATCACCGCGCCGATTCTGTCTTTGGTCCGCTGTGGGAGGATCCGCTCAACGATGATGGAGCCCACGATCATCCCGAGCATCACCATAAAGATCCAGGTCATCGATGCGTCCTCCTCAAGCTCGCGCGAGGGCGGCAGCTGCAAGTAGAACACATGGCGGCGGCTCGGGTCAAAGGTCCGCCGCCGTGTCCACGAAGCGCTCCACCTCCCGCACGAAAGTCTCGGGCTGATCCAGGTTGAGGACGTGGCCGGCGCCCGCGAGCACCACCCGCCTTGCGCGGGGCAGCTTCGCGGCCAGCACCTGCGAGGCCCGCTGGAAAGCCATGTCGTGCTCCCCGGCCAGAACCAGGCTGGGCACCTGGATCTCAGCCAGGCGATCGACCAGGTTGGGGACGGGGCCGGCCACGTGTCGCGCAAAGCGAGTCAGGCCCGCCACGCTGGAGGTCAGGATGCCCGCGCGCGCGGCCTGGCCGAGTTCCGCCTCAGGATGGAGGCCCAGGAGCTCCGCCTGGGCGCGGCGGCCCTCGAGAAATCGGGGCAGCCCCACCTCCTCCATCCTGGAGGCGGTGCGCTCGAGCATGGATTGCCATTGTGCGAGTGCCTCGGGGTTCTTGAATCCCGGTCCCGTGTTGAAAAGCAGCAGCGCCCGGACTCGCTGCGGCTCGGCCAGGGCGTAGGACAGGGCAATGAGGCCTCCGACCGAGAGGCCTCCCACATAGGCCGGGGTGTCCCCCGCCGCTGCTCGGTGTACGGCCTGCAGGTCTTCGACGACCTGCGTCAGGCTGTATTGCGCCGCATCGGGAGGCGCGTCCGAGCGACCGTGCCCGCGGTAGTCCCAGGTGACGACGCGAAAGCGTCGCGCGAGCGGCTCCTCCTGCGCACTCCAGTGGGCGTGCGTGGCGAAGGAGGCGTTGCAGAGTAGGAGCGGCGGGCCGTCGCCAGCCGCGCGGTAGTAGAGCTTGGTGCCATCGCTGGCCTCGGCGTGGGGCATCTTCAGGTGCCCTTGAGTCGCGTGCGCAGCGCCCGGGCCATCTGATCGATCTGTTCGCGCATCGGAATCCCGATCGTGATCTCGGGCACGAAACGGCGAGTGCGGCCTTCCATGCACAACACCACGCGGGTACGTGCCGGGTCCTGCTCCTCGAGTCGAACCTCGCCCTTGAGAGAACGCCACACATTTCCGTCGCAGATCTTATCGAACCGGACGTTCCCGCCCGGAAGGGTCTCGAAAACGAAGCGAATCTCGCGCGACTGACCCAGCGCGCGGAAGGGGGTAAAGGTCTCTCGCACGTGCTCGGCTTTCTTCGTCACCCGAGTCTCGGGAAAGAGCGCCGCGAAGGTCCGGTCGTCATCCAGATCCCTGGCGACGTCCTTGAGAGGCCGACCGACCACGAACTCCTTTTCGAACTTCATAGGCCTCCCTCTCTCGAACCCCGCCTCTTCGCTCAGTGGATCTCGATCCAGTAAGGGGGCAGGTACGCCAGGTCGCCTTCAGCGAGGAAGGGAGCGCTGCGCAGGATTTCGGGCAGCTCGACCGGAAGAGTCCGCTCCATCAGCCAGCCCGCGAGCTCGCCCTGCATCAAGTTGCGGACTTGCTCGATCAGTTTGCGTGGACCGGGGAAGATGACACGTGCGGGATCCACGTCGGCGTCGAGCTCGGCCTCGACCTTGGCGCGCTTCACGGCGGCATAGAGACCCCCGAGCTCGTCCACGAGCCCACGCGCGAGTGCGGCCTCACCCAGCCAAATCCGGCCCTGACCCAGGCGGTCGACCTCCTCGGTCGAGACGCCTCGACCGGTGGAGACGCGCTCCACGAAATCCTGGTAGAGCGCGCGCACGAAGTGGCTGGTCCGTTCGCGCTGCTCGGGCGTGAAGGGCTCGTCTCCCGCGGCGATCGCGGCGTGGCGACCGCGTGCGAGAATCTCGGAGCCGATATCGAGCTTGCGATAAAGACCGGAGAGGGCCGGACGAAGGAAGAAGACACCGATGGATCCGGTGAGGCTGGCCGGCTCGGCGATGATGGCATTGGCACCGCTGGCGACGTAGTAGCCCCCAGACGCGGCCGCGTCGGCCATGGAGACCACCACCGGCTTCTTCTCGCTGACCTTCCTGAGCTTGCGCCAGAGCTGATCCGACGCCAGCGCAGAACCCCCACCGGAGTTGATCCGCAGCACGATGGCGCGGACGTCCTCATCCTCCCCCGCCTCCTCCAGCGCCTCCGCGATGGTGTCCGCGGCAAAGGTTCGGCGGTGGGGGAGCCTCCCGCGCTCGGCCTGGACAATCGGACCATCGCCGAAGATGAGCGCAATTTGCGGTCCGGTCCGCAGTCCCAGATCTCGAGGGTCGACCTGCAGGTAGGTGTCCCAGAGCAGCTCCTCGGCGTCCTCCAGCCCCTCGCGCTCGAGGATCTCCTCCTGGTCGGCCACACCGTCGGCCAGCCCGGCTGCCGTGTACTCCGCGGCGGTGCTCGGCGCCGCGTCCACGAGCTGGCGGACGCGCGCCGCATCCAGGCCTCGACCCGCGGCGATACCGCCGACGATCTGAGCGAAAAGCCCGTCGAGCAGTTCGTTGAAGGTCTGGCGCGCCGGCTCGCTCATCTCGCGTGCGGCGAACATCTCGGGAGCGGACTTGTAATCGCCCACGCGCTCGTACTCGACCTGAATACCGAGCTTCTCGAAGAACCCGCCCAGGTGGAGATACTGTCCGGCGATCCCGGCGAAGGGACCCAGGAACCCGGGGACCAGGTAGATCTTGTCGGCGGATGATGCGAGATACAACTCGCGCGTCGCATTGAGGCTGGCGAGGTCGAGTAGTGCGATGACGGGCTTGCCGGCCTCCCGCACGCGCGAGACCGCGTCCCGAAGCTCTTGCACCCTGGCATAGCCGATGTCGAGGGCGCGGATGCGCATCAACACAGCTTTGATCCGTAGGTCCGCGGCCGCCTTCTCGAGTTGCAGCAAGAGCGTGGGTAGGGCCAGCCCGCGCGCCATAAGCTGCTGAAGCGCATCGACAGCTGGCGCCTCCTCCAGACGGCCGCCGAGTTCCAGGACCAAGACGTTGGTCTCTGGAATCCGGGGACCCGAACGGAGGAGCGCGTAGCCGATCATGGCGGCGACCCCCAGGATCAAAGCGATCGTAATCAGCCGGCGCATGATCTTGCCCCCAAAAGTTTCTACCCTCGGAAGGATGCGCGGTGCGGGTCGGGAAGTCTACATCGCCGGGGTCGGCCTCACCAAGGTCGACCTCACCGGCAAGGTCTTCGGGAGCGTCTTCGACCTGTTCCAGGATGCCTACCAGCGGGCACTGGAGGGCTCCACGATCCGGAGCTTCGATGCGATCCAGGTCGGGATCATGGACTCGGAGGAGTTCGAGAACCGGGCCAATATCGCCGCGAAGATCGCCGACCGCCTCAGGCTCGTGGGGGTGCCCGCGGTTCGCTCCGAGACGGCTTCGTCGACGGGCGCCGCCGCGTTCCACGAAGCGTGTTACAAGATCCGCGCGGGCGCGGCGGAGAATGTCCTCGTCATCGCGGGTGAACGGATGAAGACCGTCACCACGCGCGAGGCGACCCAGATCATGTCCAAGACGGTCGACCCGGTGGAGCGGCGCTTCGGCTTCACGATGCCGGCGCTCATCGCGCTGATGACCCAGGTCTTTTTCGAGGAGCGCCGGATCCGTGGACCAGCGGTCGCGGACGTCCTGTCGCGGCTTATGCATCGCGCCCACGCCCTCGGCGCGGACAACCCGCTTGCGGCCTTCACCGTGCGGCCCGAGCCGCTTGCGGCCTACTTCGACGAAACCCGTAACCTGCCCGTGGCGACGCCCCTGCACCGCAAGGACTGCTCGCCCATCTGCGACGGGGCGGCGGCCATCGTTCTGACTTCGACGCCGCACGCCGTACGCGTGGCGGGTCTCGGCGCCGCGACGGACACCTCATCGCTGCTCGACCGTGGCGAGCTGAGCTGTATGGAGGCGACCCGCCGTGCCGCCGAGTTCGCCTATCACGGCGCGGGCATCGCCGACATTCGACGCGTGGAAGGGCTCGTGGCGGAGGTTCACGACGCATTCAACAGCCTGCTTCCGATCGACCTCGTCGATCTCGGTCTTTTCGATCCGGACGATGCGGTCGACGCGCTCGTCGGCCCTGCGCGAGGAGAGGCCGAGGCGAGCGATCCCTACGCCAATCCGCTCACCGGTCCCCGCGGCCGAATTCCGGTGAATCTCTCGGGTGGTCTGAAGTCACGCGGTCACCCGGTGGGTGGCACGGGCCTCTTTCAGATCGCGGAGGTGTACCTGCAGCTCATGGGCCGCTTCCCCAACCCGAGCGCGCAGGCGGCGGATGCACGCATCGGCCTGGCCCAGTCGATCGGCGGCCCCGGCAACAACGTCTACGTGACTTTGATCGAGCTAGCGCAGAACCGCCGTGAAGTGCAGACCCACCTGCCCGTGCCCCCGCGCTATCTGCGACCCCCGGATCAGTCCAATGTTCCCGCGAGCAAGCTGCATGGACGCCGCGCGCGAGTCGAGGCGGCGACCACGATCCACGTCTCCGCGACCGGCTCCGCGCCCATCCACGTGGCGATGCTTTCCATCGGCGACCGGCGGGTCTTCGCGAAGCTGGACACCCCGGCCGAGCCCGGGATCGATGTGGTGACCGCACTCGCGGGCCAGCACGCGCGCTTCCTGATCAAGGGCGACGGCGATCACTACTTCCAGCTCGTGCGTGACCGCTGGGACGTTCCGAGCCTCTTCCGGACGATCCGCGATCGGGTTCTAGCGCGGTAACGGCGGGCGTAGCCCGCCTTCGCGCGGTAACTGAGGCACGCTACGGGGGACGGAGCCCGGCATTGCGCGGTAACTGAGACACGCTACGGCGGACGGAGCCCGCCTCGTCTTCGGTTAGCCAGGGGATGATGGTCTCTTCGGGGATCTGCTCGCGTCTGTCCAAGGCTTCCTGAGAGAGCAGCGTGATCGAGACGCGGCGGTTGCGGCTGTCCTCTGAATCGAGCGGGTTGTAGAGCTGGCGGTCCGAGAAGCCGCGCACCTCCAGCATCCGTTTCGTATCGACTCCCGACTGCTCGAACACGCGCCGAGCGGTGTGTGCACGGCCGGTGGAGAGCTCCCAGTTCGTCATCTTGGAGCCGGCGCCGAAGGGACGGCTGTCGGTATGGCCCTCGATCACGATGGGGTTGGGGAAGTTGTTGACCTCCTGCGCGATTGTGCGCAGCACGGCCACGGCCTCGCTGTTGAGGTCTGTACCTCCGAGCTTGAAGAGGGGGGTCTCGTTGGACTCGAGCAGGTTGATGCGCAGCCCCTCCGGCGTGA
>DAOVBF010000131.1 GCA_030673955.1 Deltaproteobacteria bacterium | reverse complement strand
CTGGGGGCGATGCCGTGCGCGCTGAAGATAACGAGGCTGTCGGTCGGGATCTCCGCGAGATACTCGACGAAGATGGCTCCCTTCTTGCGTATCCCCTCGACGACGTGCCGGTTGTGTACGATCTCGTGCCGAACGTACACGGGCGCTCCGTACACCTCGAGCGCGAGTTCGACGATCTCGATGGCTCGGTCGACACCCGCACAGAAGCCGCGCGGGCTCGCGAGCAGGATCTTGGGGCCGGCGGGCGCCACTCTCGGCAGGGTAGCTTGAACGGAGCGTGGGTGCCTCCACGCAGCTCAGTTTGCCCGCCGCAGGCGCGGAAGGTTCAGGATGAGGGAGAGCCCCACATAGTAGAGCGGGCCCGCGAGGCTCAGCCGCAGCCACAGCGGATCCGGATTCGGACGCATCGCCAGCCAGAAGAAGCCCACCACCCACAGACTCAGGACGGTCACGGTGAGTGGCCGGAGAACGCGTGTCCGACTCGGGTAGACGTAGCGGAGCGGGACGAAGACCGCGCTGGACAGCACGAGCGTGATCGCGAGCCCCATCCCGGGCGGGACCTGCAGCAGGAAGAGATAGATCGCGACCACGTTCCAGTAAGAGGGAAAACCGAGAAAGAAATGGTCTTCCGTCTTGGCGTCCGCGCGGCTGAAGCCGTAGGCCGACGCGAGCACGGGCAGCGCGGCCCACGCGGGATGGGGGAGCAGACCGGCCTCCGTCATGAAGCATGCCGGGACGAGAACGTAGGTGAAGTAATCGCAGATGTCGTCGAGGCGTCTCCCGTCGAACCATGGCAGGCGTCCACGCACGTCCAGCGCGCGCGCCAGGGCGCCGTCCGTGGCGTCGATCGCGAGGGTGACGAGCATCAGGAGGATCGCGAGCCGGTAGTCGTGGGCGAAAACGGCGCGCACCGCCCACAGGCCGAAGACAGCGGATGAAGCGGTGTAGAGATGTACCAGCCACGACCCGACCGTACGCACGCGACGCAGCATAGCCGAGAAGCTATAGTGGAAGAACCATGACTGAAAAGGTCGAGATCCTGCGGCAGGGCGATGATTCGTATCTGACCACCCGTGTGGACACGGTCATCAACTGGGGCCGGAAATACTCGTTCTTCTTGTACCCGTTCGTGACGGCCTGCTGCGGCATGGAGTTCATGTCCGTGGCGGGCCCGCGCTATGACCTCGACCGCTTCGGGGCGGCGCTCCCCCGCTTCTCGCCTCGTCAGGCCGACCTGCTCATGGTGGTCGGCACCATCAGCCATCGAAACGCGCCCATTCTGAAGAAGGTCTACGACCAGATGGCGGAGCCCAAGTGGGTGATGGCCTTCGGAGCCTGCACCTGCTCCGGCGGGCCCTACAACAACTACGCCACGGTCCAGGGGATCGACACGATCATCCCCGTGGACATCTACGTGCCCGGCTGCCCGCCGCGTCCCGAGGCGGTCCTGGACGGTTTGATCAAGCTCCAGGCGAAGGTGCAGGGCTCGCCTGGGTGGAATAAGCCCCGCCATCAGGAGACCTCCGATCTCGATCTTCCGATCATCGAAAAGCCGCTGGCTTAGCGGCCTCCCGGGGCTTAGGCTGCCGCTTGAAGTTGCCCTGAAGCGCCCCGATGAGACAGGATGACGCATGGGGTGGACGGAGAGCAGGCTATGACGGCCTATGACCTGGCGATCATTGGATCCGGTCCCGGCGGCTATGTGGCTGCGATCCGCGCGGCCCAGCTGGGCATGCGGGTGGCCCTCATCGAGGAGGACGCGCTGGGCGGGGTCTGCCTCAACTGGGGCTGTATCCCATCAAAGGCGATCCTGAGCGCGGCGGAGCATTTCGACCAGCTCAAGGCGGGTAAGGTCCCGGGGCTGCAGCTGAAGGGTCTCTCGGTCGACTACGGGGCGGTCATCGATGCCAGCCGCAAGGCGGCCGAGCGCCTGAGCCGGGGCGTCGCGAGCCTGATGCGGAAGAACCAGATCGAGGTCGTCCGCGGTCGAGGGCGTCTGGCGGGGAGCGGCCAGGTCCTGGTCTCCGACGGGGAGCGCGAGAGCACGCTCGAAGCCCGAAACATTCTTCTGTCGACCGGTTCCAGGGAGCTGGTCCTGCCGGGCATCGAGATCGACGGCCGGCGCGTGCTGACGAGCCGCCAGGCACTGGAGACGCGCGAGCTTCCGGAATCGATCGTGATCGTGGGCGGCGGCGCCGTGGGCCTGGAGTTCGCGTACACGTACGCCGTGTACGGTGTGCAGGTCACCGTTGTGGAGATGATGGATCAGCTCCTGCCCGGGCTGGACCGCGAGCTGGCCGAGGCGCTGGCGAACTCGTTCACGCGTCGGGGGGTCAAGATCGCGACCAGCACGACCTACCGTGGGCTCGAGGTCAACGACCAAGGCGTGGTCGTGACGGTCGAGGGCGAGAAGGGAGAGCAGGAGCTGCGCATGGACCAGCTGCTGCTGGCGGTGGGGCGGCGTGCCCGGGTGGAGGACATCGGACTCGAGCAGGCCGGCGTCCAGGTCGAGAACGGCTTCGTCGCCGTGGGCGAGGACTACTGCACGGCCGCCCCGGGGATCTGGGCGATCGGGGACGTGATCGGTCCTCCGCTACTTGCGCACAAGGCCTCGGAGGAGGGCAAGGCGGCGGTCGAGTTCATGGCGGGTCAGCGTAAGAAGCGTGTCGATCCCAAGACGATCCCCGCCTGCATCTACTGTCAACCCCAGGTGGCTTCGGTGGGGCTGTCCGAGGACGAGGCCCGCGCCGCGGACTACGACGTGCGCGTCGGGAAGGTGCCCTTCGTGGCCAGCGGAAAGGCGGTTGGGACCGGGCACACCGAGGGTTTCGTGAAAATCGTGTCCGATGCACGCTATGGCGAGATCCTGGGCTGCCAGGCCATCGGCGCCGGTGTGACCGAGCTCATTGCCGAGGTCACGCTCGCCATGGTGCTCGAGGCCACCGTGCGCGAGGTGGGCGAGACGTGCCATGCGCACCCGACGCTTTCCGAGGTCATCCTGGAGTCCGCGCTGGCCGCCGAGGGGCGCGCCATCCACTTCTGACGGGAGGCGTCCGAGAGGTAGTGCTATGGCCATCAGCGTGACGATGCCGCAGATGGGAGAGAGTGTCGTCGAGGGGACGATCGAGAAGTGGTGCGTGAACGAGGGCGATCGCGTGGAGAAGGACCAGATCCTCTGCGAGATCACCACCGACAAGGTCGATGCGGAGATCCCCGCGCCCGAGGCTGGAATCGTGAGCCGGATCCTG
Organism: Deltaproteobacteria bacterium; assembly: GCA_030673955.1. Taxonomy (GTDB): domain Bacteria; phylum Myxococcota_A; class UBA9160; order SZUA-336; family SZUA-336; genus SMWZ01. The sequence goes on along the minus strand of DAOVBF010000131.1, from coordinate 1,533 downwards.
GTGCCGGAGGGCCAGACGGTGGAGGTGGCGACGGAGCTGGCGGTGATCGAGCCGGCGGAGGTGACCCGGCCGGCTGCTGCCGCGACAGAGGAGGCGCGACCTGAGGGCAGCGCGCGTGAAGCCAGCGGCGAAGCTCGCACGACGCTGGAGCCATCGGAGGCGCCCGAACGCGCGCGCCCCCGGGCCTCTCCGGTTGCACGCCGCATGGCTGAGGAGCAGGGGATCGACCTCGAGGGGATGACGGGAAGCGGCGTGGCCGGGCGCATTACGAAGGCTGACCTGCTCGCGGCACTCGAGCGCGAGCCCACGCCGGCGGGCGCCGTGGCGCAAGCACGGCGGGCCGAAGCGCCGTCGAAAGGGGTGCCAGAGACGCTGGGCGAATGGCTCGGGGGCATGCACCTTCCGACCTACGCGCCCAGAGAGGGCGACCAGGTGATTCCCTTCTCGACGATCCGTCGCCGAGTCGCCGAGCACATGGTCGTGAGCAAGATCGTCTCGCCCCACGTGGGGATTGTGGCGGAGGTGGACCTGCACAAGCTCGTCCGGCTGCGCGAGGCAGTGAAGGCGGAGTTCAAGCGCAGCTACGGCTTCAATCTCACCTACCTGCCCTTCGTGGTGGAGGCCACGGTGCGGGCGCTCAAGGAGTTTCCGCGCCTAAACGCGAGCGTCGTCGGCGAAGCCGTCGTCGAGCGAGCCGGAATTCACATCGGTGTCGCGGTCGAGACGGAGAAGGGCCTGCTGGTCCCGGTCATCCGGGATACCGATCGGCTGTCGCTGATCGCAGTGGCCGAGGCGATCGAGGACCTTTCCCGGCGTGCCCGGCAACGGGAGATCAGCGCAGACGAGCTGCACGGGGGCACCTTCACGGTGACCAACCCGGGCCGCGAGGGAAACCTCTACGGGTTCGCCGTGATCAACCAGCCCCAGGTGGGGATCCTGCGCATGGGCGAGCTGAAGAAACGGCCGGTCGTTGTGGAACAGGACGGACATGACGCGATCGCCGTCCATCCCGTCATGCACCTCGCGCTTTCCTACGATCACCGCATCATTGACGGCGTGACCGGAAACGGGTTCCTGTACCGCGTTGCGCGTTACCTGGAGGCGGCCGAGTTCGTAGTCTAAGGGGTTCCGTGCCTGCGCACGGAGGAGGGCCCTGAATGGCCGTACCGCTCGCAGATCAGCTCCGGCTTTACCGGGATATGGCCCTGATTCGGCGCTTTGAGGAAGGCGTTTCGGAAGCGTACGCCGAGGGCTTCATCGGTGGGTTCACCCATCTCTACATCGGGCAGGAGGCCGTGGCGAGCGGCGCCATCACTGCCTTGAACCACGACGACTATGCGATCGGTACCTATCGCGCGCACGCCCATGCCCTGGTACGCGACCAGTCAACCAGGTCCTCGCTGAACCGCGTGAGTTCTGACACCGGCTCTCTCAGCGTCAGATGGCCCTGCTGCATGAGCCAGTCGTTGATATTAAACGACCCCTCCATCCGCTTGGCCCCGTGGTCGGAGACTACCATCACGGCGGCGTCCT
>DAOVBF010000062.1 GCA_030673955.1 Deltaproteobacteria bacterium | reverse complement strand
CTTCGAGGATGCCGACCGTTTCGATATCCACCGCCGCCCCAACGATCACCTGGCCTTCGGGATCGGGGAGCATTTCTGTCTGGGCGCCAATCTGGCCCGCTGCGAGCTCCGCATCATCTTCGAGGAGATGGTGAGGCGCCTGCGCAATCCGCAGCTCGCGGGGCCGGTGCGGCGGCTGCGCTCGAACTTCATCAACGGCGTGAAGGAGATGCGAATCAAGTTCACGCCGGAGCGGGCGCGCGTCTGAGAGACGGGCCTGGGGCTCAGTCCTCGATGAGACTCAGCGCCTGGCGCGGGCAAAGCCGCACCGCTGTTTCGACCTTGGCCCGAAGCGCTTCCGGCGGGCTCTCGATCAGGATATGCAGCTTGTCCTTATCGTCCACCTTGAAGACCTCGGGCGCCCTGCGCATGCAGACGGCGTTTGCTTCGCACAGGTCACGATTGACGACGACTTTCATCCCACCCTCTCCATCGAATCTCCTGGGTCCTTCTTGCGAGCCCCCGTCAGGGGCTCGCCCGGCAGAGCCGGCGCGCCGCGCACCGACCCTCGAACCGCCGCGGCGCGAGGCCTCGTGCGCGCCTCGCTACCGTATCACGGGCTTCAGATTGAAAGCACCGGCTGGCCCCTGCATAATAGGCGAGCGTAGAACGTGTTTCACATCCGCCCGGCGGCGGAGGAAGGGGGAGCCGGTGCGTATTGCATTTACCCCGGAGCAGGAGGCGCTACGCGAGGAGCTGCGGGCGTACTTTGCCGAGCTGATGACCCCGGGACTGGTCCAGGAGATCGAGGACAGCGGCGAGGGAGGGGGGCCGCTCTATCAACAGACGCTGCGCAAGATGGGGGCCGACGGCTGGCTCGGCATCGGCTGGCCCAAGGAGTACGGGGGACAGGGTCGCTCGCCCGTCGAGCAGTACATCTTCTCGGACGAGGTGCAGCGCGCGGGCTTCCCGCTTCCCTTCCTCACACTCAGTACGGTCGGTCCCACCCTGATGCGCTTCGGGAGCGAAGAGCAGAAGGCCGAGTTCCTGCCCAAGATTCTGCGCGGTGAGCTCCACTGCGCGATCGGCTACTCCGAGCCCAACGCCGGCACCGATCTGGCCTCCCTCACGACGAAGGCCGTGCGGGACGGGGATGAGTGGGTGATCAACGGGCAGAAGGTCTTCACGAGCCTGGCCGATTACGCCGATTTCATCTGGCTCGCGGCCCGAACCGATCCCGACGCACCCAAGCACCAGGGCATCTCGATGTTCATGGTTCCCACGACCGCTCCTGGGTACAAGATTACGCCCATCTGGACCATGGGCGGTCTGCGCACCAACGCTACGTACTACGAGGATGTGCGTGTTCCCAGCTCTTATCTCGTCGGTGAGGAAAACACCGGCTGGGGCATGATCGTCAGCCAGCTCAACCACGAACGGGTCTCGCTGATGAGCCCCGGTCCGTTCTCACGTGTCTTTGACGAGACCGTGCGCTGGGCCAAAGAAACCAAGCTCTCAGACGGGCGACGCGTCATCGATCGACCCTTCGTTCAGATGAACCTGGCCCGCACCAAAGCGCACCTCGAAGTCCTGAAGCTCATGAACTGGAAGCAGGCCTGGGCGCTCACCCAGGGTCAGCTTCATCCTGCGGACGCCTCGGCGGTGAAGGTCTTCGGGAGCGAGTTCTTCGTCGAAGGCTCTCGCTGGCTGCTCGAGGTGATCGGTCAGGCCGGGTACCTCAAGAAGGGCTCGCCCGGGAGCGTGCTCCGCGGGCGAATCGAGCGCCATTACCGCGCCGTCTCGATCCTGACTTTCGGCGGCGGGACCAACGAGATTCAGCGTGACATCATCGCCGCGGCGGGTCTGCAAATGCCCCGCGGGCGGCGCTAGGCGAGGCCCCCCATGAACTTCTCACTCAGCGAAGAGCAAGTGGCGCTCCGGGATCTGGCTCGCCAGATCCTCGAGGATCAGCTCACCCCGGATCGGCTCCGGGAGGTCGAGAGCCAGCCCGAGTGGTTCGATCGCAAATTATGGGAGGATCTCGCGCGCGCGAACCTACTGGGCCTGGCCGTGCCGGAGAAGTACGGCGGCATGGGCTACAGCTTCCTCGAGGTCTGCCTCCTGCTGGAGGAGATCGGCCGGACGGTGGCGCCGCTTCCCGCGCTGCCCACTCTCGTGATGGGTGCGCTTCCCATCGCCGAGTACGGCTCGGAGAAGCAGCGCGAGAGGTTCCTGAGTCGGGTGGCCTCGGGTGAGGCGGTCCTCAGTGCAGCGCTGATGGAGGAGGGCGCGGACGACCCGGCGCAACCGCTCGTGCTGGCCCGTCGGGACGGCGGGGGCTGGCGCCTCGACGGCATCAAGACCTGTGTGCCGGCCGCGCACCTGGCCGAGCGTGTACTGGTACCCGCGCGTGCCGAGCAGGGTGTTGCGGTTTTCCTGCTGGATCCGAAGGGCCGGGGGGTCCAGCTCGAGCGACAGGAGACCACGAGCGGCGAGCCGCAGTTCCGGGTCACGCTCGCGGGTGCCGAGGTGGACGAGGCGGAGATGCTCGCCGATCCCTCGCAGGGCGCGAAGCTCGTGGATTGGCTCACCCAGCGTGTGGTGGCGGCGTACGCCTCAACACAACTAGGTGTGTCAGACCGGGCGCTGCGCATGACCGCCGGGTACACATCGGAGCGCGAGCAGTTCGGCCGGCGTCTCTCGACGTTCCAGGCCGTGGCCCAGCGTGCCGCCAACTGCTACATCGATGTGGAAGCGTTGCGCCTCACGGTGCAGCAGGCCGTGTGGCGCCTTGCCGAGGGGCTGGAAGCGGCCCAGGAGGTGGCCGTCGCGAAGTACTGGACGGCCGAGACCGGACACCGCGTGAGCTATGCGGCCCAGCACCTGCACGGCGGGATCGGTGTCGACATCGATTACCCGCTCCACCGTTACTGCCTCTGGTCCAAGCAGCTCGAGCTCAGCCTGGGCTCGGGCAGCCACCAGCTGGAGACACTCGGGGCTAGCCTCGCCGAAGACCGGCCCTGAGCGGCGGCCGGGGGGGGGCCGGCGACGGGGCTCGGGGCCTTGTCGGCCGCGCCTGAAACGTGTTCTACTAGGCGTATGGAATTCAACGTCGCAGATCTGATGGAGGGCGTTGCCGACGCGCTGCCCGAGCGGGAGATCCTGGTCGTGGGCGAGCAGCGGCGCACCTATGCCGAGCTGGACGAGCGCGCCAATCGACTTGCCCATCACTTTCTGAATCAGGGTCTCGGTCGCGGGGACCATATCGGCATCTATGCCTATAACAGTGCGGCATGGGTCGAGAGCATGCTGGCGGCCTTCAAGATTCGCGCGGTCCCCATCAATATCAACTTTCGTTATGTCGACGATGAGTTGCGCTACCTGTTCGACAACGCGGATCTCGTCGCGATCGTCCACCAGCGTGGGTTTGCACCCCGCATCGCGGCGGTGAAGGCGCAGATGCCGAAGTTGCGCCACTTCGTTGCCATCGAGGACGAGAGCGGCGAAGGTGATTCGGGGCTGGGGTCGGTCGAGTACGAGTCGGTGCTCGCGGCAGCGTCGCCGGAGCGGGACTTCGAACCGCGCTCGGGTGACGACCTTTACATCCTCTATACGGGCGGCACCACCGGTATGCCCAAGGGCGTGATGTGGCGTCAGGAGGACGTGATCTTCGCTCTCGGGGGCGGTATCGACCACATCACGGGCGTTCGCGCGAAGCGCCCGGAGGACATGGTCGAGAAGGCGAAGGCGGGGCCGGGCCTGAACATGTTTCCGGTCGCGCCGCTCATGCATGGCACTGCGCAGTGGGCCACGCTGGGAGCGCTCTTCGGCGGGAACAAGGTGACCCTGCGCGGCGGCAGCTTCGATGCCGACGGCATCTGGAGACTCGTCGAGCGCGAGCGCGTGAACGCGATCAGCGTCACGGGCGACGCGATGGCACGACCTCTGGTCGAGGCCCTGCAAGCCCCCGGCGCATCGTACGATCTATCGTCGCTGGTCGCGTTCAGCAGTACCGCGGCCATCTTCTCGCCATCGGTGAAGGCGCAGTTCAAGCAGCTCTTGCCGAATATTGTTCTGACGGATGCGACCGGGTCCACCGAGACCGGCTTCACCGGCCTGACCATGGTCCAGGACGCTGATCTGTCCAAGAAGAAGAAACCGGGACTCACCTTCAATGCGGGTGTGGATACGACGGTACTCGACGAGAACCTTCAGCCCGTGGAGCCGGGCTCCGGTGTGATCGGGAGGCTCGCCCGCTCCGGCAACATCCCGCTCGGCTACTACAAGGACCCCGAGAAGACCGCGCAGCTCTTGGTGGAGGCACTGGGCAAGCGCTGGTCGACCCCCGGGGACTTCGCCACTATCGAGAAGGACGGCCGCATCACGATGCTGGGACGCGGGTCGGTCAGCATCAACTCGGGAGGCGAGAAGATCCATCCCGAGGAGGTGGAGGCGGTGCTCAAGTCGCACCCGGCGGTCTTCGACTCCATTGTGGTCGGCGTGCCCGACGAGCGCTGGGGCGAACGGGTGGCGGCGGTGGTGCAGGCGCGACCCGGCGAGACCCCCCGTCTCGAAGACCTCGTAGCGCACTGCCGCAAGCATGTCGCGGGCTACAAGGTACCGCGTGAGCTGCACCTCGTGCCGAGCATCGTGCGCTCTCCCGCCGGGAAGCCCGACTATCCGTGGGCCAAGGCCACGGCACTCGAGGGTAAGTACAAGGTCTAGCCGGAGGAGGGGGCGTAGCCGAAACGTGGACGAACGCGCGCGGAGGATCGTGAAGACAGCGGTGGAGTTCGCGGAGAAGGGGGGCTTCGAGGCTGTGCGTCTGCGCGACGTGGCATCGAAGGCCGGCGTGGCACTCGGCACGCTCTATCGCCACTTCCGCAGCAAGGAGGACCTGCTGATGGCGGGTCTCTCGCTGGAGGCGGAGGCCCTCGTCCGGCAGATGAAGCAGTCCCCTCCGAAGGGAGACACCCCGCTCGAGCGGGTGACCGCCTACTTCGCGGCTGCGACCCGGACCCTGTGCCGGAAGGCGAAGCTCACGCGGGCGGTTCTGCGCGCGGGAGCTTCAGGCGAGCCCGAGCTCACGGAGAAGCTCAGACGCTTCCACGGTGTCTGCGCCGAGATGGCCGTGGCGGCACTCCGCGGCAAGAGCTTGGGCGAGGAGAAGCCGACCGAGCTCGAGATGAGCGTCTCGTCGATCCTACACCAGGTCTGGTTTGCGGCGCTGATCGGCTGGATGGGCGGGCTGTATACGCAGTCCGAGGTCGTCAAAGAGGTGCGTGCGGCCGCCGAGTTCATCATTCGCGGCGCCGACGGCAACTGGTAAGAGGGAATTGACTATTCGCTGGTCTTGTCAGGGGGGATCTCGACGTAGCTGACACCACTATAGGTAGAGTAGACACATCTACCTGTGTCCATGAGCTGTCTAATAGCATTCTTGCAGATCTTCTTGTCAACTTCTCCGCCGAATAGCTTCGTCACAATAGATTGCAAGTCCCTGGCTGTAAATTTTTTTCGTCCCTTTTCTTGACTTATCATCTCGTACATCTTGTCGGCAACTTCCTCCACCGTTTTCATTTGGCCCTCCCGCTTCTCGTCTCGTTGCAGTCCACCGGGTTCTGACCCGCCCCCGGTTGTTGTACCGCTTCCTATGCTACTCCAGGCGCTGCCCTGGGCCCCAGGGTCATCAAGAAGATCCTGGCTGCCCTACGGCTTCCCGCCCGCTCCCCGACGCGCTGTCCCTACCTTCTCTCCTCTTCAGTTTGATGGAGACGACCTCGGACCTGCTTCCGGTCCTCACCGGTGGTCCCCACGTGCCGGTACCGCTCGAAACGTAGAGAGTGAAGCTCCCGATCCTGTGCAATCCGCGGTCGAAGCCATTCCACAGGGCACGTGTCAGGATCCCGAACGGGAACATCTGCCCTCGGTGCGTGTGTCCTGAGAGCTGCAAGTCGACGCCCATTGCAGCGGCAAAGGCGAACGTGGTGTCAGGAGCGAAGTAGGACCGGACCTGCTGCGTGTTCCTGTCACCGTAGCTCTCGCGGACGTTAGTTGGGGTGTGGTACAGGAGGATGGAAGGTTTCTCCGGTCTGTAGCACCCCCCACTGTCGAAGGGGTCCACCGACGTGTGTTTCCGTGAGAACCAGGGGAAACTCACACCGACGATCTGGAGTCCGTCTATCTCGATGCACTCGTCCTCCAGGATTCGGATCTTCGTTTGCTTCAAGAATGCGACGGGAGCGACGAGCCCCAGATAGCCTTCGTGGTTCCCGGTAACAAAGAACACGCCCCGTCGAGCGCGCAGGCTGTCGAGCAGGTCCTTGAATCTGTGGAAGTCCGAGCACGATCCGTTGAAGAGGTCTCCCGTGATGAACACGACCTCCGGGTCGAGGGCGTTCACCATCTCGATCACGTGCTTCAGGAAGCCCCTTCCATGCACGTTGCCGAGGTGCACATCCGAGAGCTGCACCACGGTCCTGCCTTCCCAGCTCCTCGGCAGGTCGCCCATCTCCACCTCGAGCGACCGGACGACGGGGTGTTTCGCGTTCCAGAGACCGTACAAGGATGCTGACAACGCCAACGCGGCCGCGAGCGAGGCGGCAACGGGCATGCCGAGCGGCCTGCCCACGAAGCGCGAGGCCCCGTAGGCCACCCAGCTCAGCGCTAGGAAGCACACCAGGTGGATGGCCAAGCCGAGCCAGAATGAAGAGAGCGTGTGGAACGTTCTCGTGATCAGATTGCCATGAACGCGGTGCAGGAGCATAGCGAGCGGGATGCTCACCGCGAGCGCAGTCAACGCGAGCAGAAGCACAAGTCTCACCCGTGGGTGGCCCACGTTGAACGCGTGGACGAACGAGTAGTAGATGAAGTAGTGAGAGCCGAGCAGTATGGCCACCGCTGACAAGAGAAAGAGCAGCATCTGTAGGAGCACGGCTCTCTCCGTTCACTGAATCCGGGCCCCAGTGTACCGAGCATCGGCCGGTTTGCTCCAGGGATCTCCTAGACCCCAGGGGAAGCGGCGCTCGCCAACGGCCTCGAGACTGACGTGCCGCGGCGGACCCCAGCGGGCTGAGTGAGATCAAAGCCGTAAGCATGGCTCGGTACATGATTCCCGGGGACAGTGGAGGGAGCCTCATACATCAGCAGAACTGGCCCTTCACAGCCTTCGCGCCTGCGAAAGGTTCCGATCAACGCATCCGGTCGATCCGGTCCCAGGGCGGGACACGCGTCCGCGTGTATCCATATGAGCGTACGCCTGTTATCGCGGCCGGAGTCGCGCTCCCATGGGGTATGATAAAGTAGCGTGCCCCTCTACCCCAGACCTGCGAAGGAGCCGGGAATGAAGTCCGGGATTC
>DAOVBF010000256.1 GCA_030673955.1 Deltaproteobacteria bacterium | reverse complement strand
TGAGCCAGGATCAAACTCTCCAGTTAAAAACCTCGAATAAAAGAGGCGGGACACCGAGCACAGCTCGCGCCCCAGAACTTGAGAATGAGCCTAAGCATAGGCTTCATAACGAGGGACCCGTCCCTATGTGTCCTAGACGGGACACCAAGTCTGCGTGCTATTCGCTTTTCAAAGACCGAACCACCAGGGAGCAGAGCACTCCCCAGGAGAGAAACTCTGAACCCACGCGGATGCAGAGCCCAGTAATCTTATGTCATCCAAAATCCTTCGTCAAATCGAGTAGTTGGAGGACTCGGGTGCCCCTCGGGCCGGGCTGGGCCTACCCCGAAAACCCGAGCTGAGACAACGGCTTAGATTCAGGCGGGCGCCACCCGGACCCGCGCGAAGCGGCGCTTCCCCACCTGGAGCAGGTAATCCCCCGGGGCCACGCTCCGATCGGGCTCCTCGACCGTCACCTGGTCGAGCCGAACCCCGCCCTGAAGGATCAGGCGCCGGGCTTCCGAGCGGCTGGGGGCGAAACCGGCCGCCAGCAGCACCTGGACCAGGTCCGGACCCTCGGGCCCCGGACTCGGAATCCCCACCTCCGGGATGTCCACGGGCGCCCGGTGCTCACGAAAGACCCGGTCGAAGTGGGCCTCCGCCTCGGCCGCCGCCTGTTCTCCATGAAAGCGGCGGACCAGCTGCCGAGCCAGCGCCCGCTTGAGGTCGCGCGGGTTGGCCTCGCCCCGTTGGACGCCCGCGTGGAGCTTTTCCAGATCGGGATCGGGCAGCGCCAGCACGTCGACCCAGCGCAGCAGCGTGTCGTCGTGAATGGACATGGTCTTGCCGTAGATCTCGTGCGGCGGCTCGCGGACCCCGATCGCGTTCTTGAGGGACTTGGACATCTTCTCGACGCCGTCCGTGCCCTCGAGCAGAGGCAGCGTCAGGACCGCCTGCGCCTCCTGACCGTAGGCACGCTGGATCTCCCGAGCCATCAACAGGTTGAAGAGCTGATCGGTGCCCCCCACCTCGACATCGGCCTCGAGCGCCACCGAGTCGTAGCCCTGAATGAGCGGGTACAAGAACTCGTGGAGGGCGATCGGCGTTCCCTTCCGGTAACGCGTCTTGAAATCCTCGCGCTCGAGCAGGCGCGCCACGGTCTGATGCGAAGCAAGACGAACGAAGTCGGGGGGAGTCATCCGGTCCGTCCATTCACTGTTGAAGCGGATCTCGACCTTCGCCGTGTCCAGTACCACGCTCACCTGCTCGCGATACGTCTCCGCGTTGCGCAGCACCTCCTCGCGAGAGAGCGAGAGACGCGTGCGGCTGCGGCCGGTGGGATCTCCGATCATGGCGGTGAAGTCTCCCACCAAGAAAATAATCGTGTGCCCCAGCTCCTGGAGCTCGCGAAGCTTCGTGAGGGGAACCATGTGCCCCAGGTGCAGGTCTGGGGTGGAGGGATCGCACCCGAACTTGATGCGCAACGGCTTGCCCCTGCGCAGCTTCGCGAGCAGCTCCTCCTCGGAGACCAGGGTTTCAACGCGCGCGCGGACCATCTCGAGCTGCGCTTCCGGCGCCTTGCGGCTCATGAGCCCTCCTCCGCCCGAGTCGGCCGGATCACCTCCGTCTCTGTCACCACGACGTGTACCGGAACGTCCCACGGCGCCGCCGGAAGCTCCCGGACAACCCGCTGCGCGTAACACAATCCGGCGCGCACCGCATCCTCCCGCGCCCGGCCGAGCAACCGGTCGTAGTGTCCTCCGCCCCGGCCGAGACGCCGGCCCGCACGATCGAAAAGCAGCCCTGGCACGACGAAGAGGTCCACCTCGCCCGGCGGGACCGCCGGACCGTCGGACGCCGGCTCCCGAATCCCTCGGTAGCCCGGCGTCAGCTCTTCGAGGTCGTTCGCCACAAAGAGGCGCAGCGCGGGCCCTTCCACCCGCGGGAAGAGCAGCCTCACGCCGCGCGCGCGCAGGGTGGCCACCAGCGTGTCGGTCGCCACTTCGTACAACGCCCCAGCATAGAGCATAACCGTCTCCGCCAAGGAGAGCTCCGGCAACTCGAGGAGTCGGCGCTGCGCGGCGCTGGCCGCCATCTCGAGACGTTCGGGTCGAAGTCCCCGGGCATTGGCACGCAGAACCCGCTTGCGGTCCTCGATGGGCTCGGGCGACATCGACCCGCAGCTAAGCCGAGTCGACGAGATCGATCAGGGCCTGGATGCGCTCACTGGGGACGGCCGTGAGTCCCCGCGTGCTCATCAGCTCGCTCGCGATGTTGAGCGCCGTGAGGATGGCCGCATCCTGGGTGTCCGGAGTCGAGGCTCGCACCTCACGCAGGACGCGATCGACATACTCTGCGACACGCTGGAGATGTTCCGGATCCATTTCGGAGCGAATCCGGTACTCCTTGCCGAGTAGCTTGATGGTCGTCGGTGGGATCCCGCTCTTGTCCGCCAATTCCACGCTCGACTCCTATCCGCCGGCCCGCTCGAGACGTTCCACCTGCGCAATCAAGCGATCGATGCGCTTGCGGACATCGCGGCGACGGCGCTTCGAGACCTCTTGCGCCTGTTTCAGCTCCCCGATGCAGCGGTCGCGCTCCGCGAGCTTCGCATCCAAATCTCTGATTCTCCGTTGGGCCGCTCGAAAGCGCTCGACGAGGGACTCCACGCGTGTGGTGAGGAGCCCGATCAGATCCCCCCCGGGGGGCGAACCGCCGGAACCCCGTGAAGGCTGCAGATGCTCTGCGGATTCGGTCATCGGATCGGTCCTCTGGGGTGCGAATGGGTGAATCCGCTCCGCGGCCCCCACCCTCCCGCGGAGTCGGAGAGGCAGGCTACGATCTTTCACTGGCGGCACCCGCTCGTCAAGGAACTTTTGCAGAAAACCGCGCGCCATCGGCCCCTTAGATCTCTTCGCACACCCATTGCTCAAGGCCTGGGCCCACTCCTGCCAGCG
>DAOVBF010000132.1 GCA_030673955.1 Deltaproteobacteria bacterium | reverse complement strand
CTTCTGCCCGCGCTGCCAGGGGTAGCTGCGGGTCCCGGGCCAGAGCGGTCTGGCCCACCCGCGCGGCACGCGACTTCGTGCGTGCCTTACCGGCCCGGGACCCGCGACCGCAAGCCGCACGTAAGTGCGGCGCGCAGCGAGCGGAACGCGAGCGGAGTGCGGGCAGGCGCGGCCGCCCGCGCCGATAACCCGCCAGCTACCCCTCAGACCGGTCTCGCAGCTGCTCCAGGTACTGGTAGACGTACTTGCCGATCACATCCACCTCGATGTTCACGGCGTCGCCGACTTGCAGTCCGCCCAGTGTCGTCACCTTCAGCGTGTGGGGGATGAGCGTCACCGAGAAGCCATTTCCATCGGGATCGATCACCGTGAGGGAGACACCATCGACCGCAACGGATCCCTTCGGAACGAGCAGGTTTGCGAGCTCTGCAGGACATCGAATATGCAGCCGAACGTCGTGCCCCGCCCTCTCGAGCTTCTCGACCACGCCGGTGCCATCCACGTGCCCCTGTACGAAATGGCCGTCGAGGCGGGCATCCGCACGCAAGGCCCGTTCGAGGTTTAATGAGTCCCCGACCTTCCGAGCTCCCAGGGAGGTACGTTGCAGCGTCTCGGGCACCGCCTGAAAGCTCAGGCGTGAGCCATGCAGAGCAGTCACCGTGAGGCAGCAGCCGTTCAGAGCCATGCTGTCGCCGATTTTCATGCCCTCCGCGACACGCGCTGGGACATCGATCTCCACCTCGACGAGCTCGCCCATCGGCTCGATCCGAGTGATCGAGCCTTGATCTTCGACAATTCCCGTGAACACGCTCCCTCCTCACCGCGGTATATCGGCTGGCCGAAGCCCGCGGGTACGCGACCTCGTACCGCCCCCTAGAGTTCTTGGCGTCGAAAGTTGTGCTCCGCGTCGATGTACCGAACGGTGCCCGTCACGCTACGCATCACCACCGACTGGGTCAGCGCCCCCTGCGCCCGGAAACGCACCCCCTTCAGGTAGTCCCCACGCGTGACGCCCGTGGCAGCAAACATGACTTCTCCGCCAGCCAGATCGGAGAGGGCGAGCTTGGCGTCGATGTCCTGGATACCCATCGCTCGCGCCCGGTCCACCTCTTCCCGATTACGAGGCTTCAGGCGACCCTGGATCGACCCACCCAAGCAACGCAGCGCCGCCGCCGCAATCACCCCCTCGGGCGCTCCCCCGATCCCCATCAGCACATCGACCGGTCTGTCGGAGCTGCAAGTGGCGATGGCAGCCGAGACATCCCCATCCTTGATCAGCTTGATGCGGGAGCCCACCTTGCGCACCTCCTCGATCAGCTTCTCGTGTCGAGGCCGGTCCAGAATCACGACGGTCAGGTCCTCCACCGGTACGAACTTCGCATCGGCAATCGCCTTGAGGTTGTCGGTCGGTGAACGGTCGACGTCGATCACGTTCCGCGCCTCCGGCCCCGTAGCAATCTTATCCATGTAGGTGTCGGGCGCGTGCAGGAACCCCCCCTCCTCGGCCGCAGTGATAACGGCCAGGGCGTTGGCCCCTCCGGTGGCACAGATCGTCGTCCCTTCCAGGGGGTCTAGCGCGAGCTCGATCTTGGGCCCGCTCCCGGTGCCGACCTTCTCGCCGATGAAGAGCATGGGCGCCTCATCCCGCTCGCCCTCGCCGATCACAACGGTGGCGTCCATCTCGATGCGGTTCAGGGCCGCGCGCATCGCGCTTACCGCCACCTGGTCCGCCTCCCACTCGTCCCCTCGTCCCATCAGACGCGCGCAAGCCAGCGCGGCCGCCTCCGTGGCTCGCACCAACTCGAGAGCGAGATTCCGATCTATCGTCATCCGCTTTGCCCCTCCTATCCAGCTGACGAAGCGCTGCAGCTCAGCGAAAACGCGCGTCGATCTGCCGAAAGATTTCGTCCCGAACCTTCTCGTAGCTCGCCTTGACCACGATCTCAGGGTTGGCCAAAGCCGACTGGATGCCCTCCAGCTGGCGCTGGTGATAGCGAGCTTTGAAACCGGTGAACTTGAGCCCGTGCGCCGTGGAGATCACCACCACCCGCTCCTGCTTTCGGATCACACCCCTGGCCACGAGCTTCTCCAGCACCGCCAGCGCGACACCAGTGTGCGGGCAGTTGAAGAGCCCCGTACGGTCGGCTCTGGCCACCGCGTCCGCGAGTTCCTGCTCCGTGGCCTCCTCCACGACGCCGTCGAAGCGCTTGAGTGTCGCCACGGCCTTCTCGATGGAGACGGGATTCCCGATCTGAATGGCGCTCGCGAGCGTGGGAAGCGCGTGGATCGGCTCCAAGCTCTCGAAGTGGGTGAGGTAGCTCCGGTAGAGTGGGTTCGCGCGCTCCGCCTGGGCGCACGCGATGCGCGGTAGGCGGTCGATGATCCCGAGCTCGTAAAAATCGAGCAGGCCCTTCCCGAGCGCCGATACGTTGCCGAGGTTCCCTCCAGGGATGACGATCCACTCGGGCACCTGCCAGTCGAACTGCTCCACGATCTCCATCCCGACCGTCTTCTGGCCTTCGACGCGCAGCGAATTCATCGAGTTGGCCAGATAGATCCCGTCCTTCTCCGCGATCGCCGCCACGATCTCCATGCAGCCATCGAAGTCCGTCTCCAGCGCTAGTGTGATGGCGCCGTTGGCGATGGGTTGCACGAGCTGGGCAATGGAGACCTTGTCCTTCGGTAGCAGCACGATGGCGGGGATGCCCGCGTACGCGGCGTAGGCGGCCAGGGCAGCGGACGTGTCCCCGGTGGACGCGCAGGCCACCGCCGGCACCTCCTGGCCATCCTTCCGCATCTGATTGACGACGGAAACCAGCACCGTCATGCCGAGGTCCTTGAAGCTCCCCGTGTGGGTGTTCCCGCACAGCTTGATCCAGAGGTCCTCCAGGCCAAGCTGGCCGCCCAAGCGCTTGGCCCAGAACAGGTTCGTGTTGCCCTCGTACATGGACACGATGTTGTCGTCGTCGACTACCGGACAAACCATCTCGCGCTTGCCCCACACCCCGCTGCCGTAGGGCCAGTTCGTGGTGTGTTCGCGCTCTTGGAAGCGTTTCTTCCATTCCTCCGGGGTCCTCTCGCGAAGACGTTCCATATCGTGCTGAACGGTGAGCAGTCCACCGCACTGCGGGCAGCGGTAGATGACTTCGGTGAGTGGCCAGCGCCCTGAACATCCGCGAAAGCACTCGAACCAGGCGCGGGGACCGCCGCTCGTTTCACCCACGGCCATCGTCAAAGCTCCCGCTCGACCGGGATCACCTGGGTGGGCGCCGTCACGTCCCCCAGCCGAGCGGTCTCCGCCAAGGCCGCGCGCAGCGCGGCCTCCTTGGCCAGATGGGTCATCATGACCACAGGCACGGCCTCGGAAGCGTGCCGCTCCAGCTGAAGCACCGACGCAATGCTGATCCCCCGCCCGCCCAGCGCGCCCGCAATGCGGGACAGCACACCGGGTCGGTCCAGCGCCGTGAACCGAAGATAGTACTCCCCCTCGAGGTCCTCCTTCCGGCGCAGAGGCAGATCCCGCAGCTGGGGGATGCCCAGCGGTGGAACTCGGTGCTTCACGCCCCGCTGGCAGCCGCGTGCGAGCTCCATCAGATCGGCCACCACCGCGCTCGCCGTCGGCAGGGGACCCGCGCCAGCGCCGTAATACAGGGTCGGCCCGGACATGCATCCGCGGACCTCGACCGCGTTCATCGAGCCATCCACACGGCCGAGCACGCTCTCCCCTGGGATCATGGTGGGATTGACCCAGGCCTCCACGCCGCCGTCGCGCTCCTTCGCGATGGCCAGAAGCTTGATGCGGAAGCCGATGCGATCCGCGTACTCGATGTCGAGTGGGGCAACGTGCTCGATGCCCTCCGTGGGGATCGCTTCCGGGAGCACGCCGATGCCGAATGCGAGCCCGATCAGGATCGAGAGCTTGTGTGCCGAGTCCATCCCGTTCACATCAAAGCTGGGATCTGCCTCGGCCAAGCCCAGGTCCTGGGCACGCCTCAGGCACGCCGCGTAAGAGTCTCCGCGCTGCTCCATCTCGGACAGGATGAAATTGCAGGTTCCATTCACGATGCCGTGGACGGCCTGGATCCGATCCGCACACAGCCCTTCGCGCAGGGCGCGCAGAACGGGGATCGTTCCACCGACGCTCGCTTCGAAGGCGATGTCCGAGCCGTGGGCCTCGGCGCACGCATAGATCTCCTGGCCGTGGTGGGCGAGCAGCGCCTTATTGGCGGTCACCACACTCTTTCCCGATTCGAGGGCGGCGAGCACCACCGATCGCGCGACGTCGCTTCCTCCGATCAGCTCAATGATGAGCTCGATCTCCGGATCAGCCACGAGTTCATGCCAGTCCCGCGTCAAAGCGTACGCGTCCAGGGAGAGGCTCCGGTCCCGCTCGAGATCGATGTCGGCGATACGCGCGAGCCGCAGGGGAAAGCCCAGACGTTCATCGATCCGCTCCTGGTGCTCCTGCAGCAGACGCACCACCCCCGACCCGATGGTCCCCAGACCGACAAGCCCAATACGAACCGGGCGATCAGGCACTTCTGAGTAACCTCCGAATGTTGCGCACTGCCTGCCGCACGCGGTGTGTGTTCTCGACCAGCGCAAAGCGCACGTAGCCCTCACCGGAGGGGCCGAAACCGATACCCGGCGACACGGCGACACTCGCCCGCTCAAGCAGGAGCTTCGAGAACTCGAGCGATCCCAGCGCC
>DAOVBF010000039.1 GCA_030673955.1 Deltaproteobacteria bacterium | reverse complement strand
GGTGGCGGAGAAGTTTTTCGCGCTGCGCTTCCCGGACCTCTGCCCCGAGAGCCTGGTGAGCCGGCGCATTGAGGAGCTCCTGGCCTTCCGGGACAAACTGGGCGGCGAGATGGTGATCAAGCCCCTCGGGGGTGCGGGCGGGGAGGGCGTTTTCCTCCTGACGCCGGACGACCGCAACACCTACGCCCTCCTGGAGACCGCGACCCGGCACGGGACCGAGTACCAGCTCGCGCAGCGCTATATCCCCGAAATCCGTCAGGGAGACAAGCGGATCATGCTGCTCGAGGGCGAGCCCATCGGGGCGGTCCTGCGGGTTCCGCGGCACGGCGAGGCAAGAGCCAACTTTCACGTCGGGGGGAAGGCGGCCAAGGCCTCGCTTACGGCAAGGGACCGCGAGATCTGTGCCCGCGTCGGCCCCGCGCTCGTTGAGGAAGGGATCCTCTTCGCGGGCCTCGACGTGATCGGCGGCTGGCTCACCGAGGTGAACGTGACCAGCCCGACCGGGGTCCGCGAGATCAACGCGCTCGACGGGGTCGCTCTCGAGGTGGCGGTGCTGGATGTCGTGGAGCGTCGCTGGGCGGCGCGGCGCGGCCGCCGCGCCTGAGGCAGAGCTTGCCGCGGGGGTGCCAAACAGGGTACACCCCCTAAAGTGAGATGGTTCGGCGGTGCGGAGCATCGCCGTGGGGGCTGCCCAGCGGTACGCTGAGCAGCGAGGCTTTCCGGCGCGGCAAGCCGCGCGGAGTAGACAGGGGGTTAAGAGGGAAATGGGAGCCGATCCGACGCTTCTCAGGGCACAGTGCAAGCGAACCCTCGAGCGGACGGACTTCTCCGACTTGGGGGAGCGCATCGAGGGAAAGGTTCGCGACAACTACGTCCGGGCGGGCGTGCGCACGCTCGTGACCACCGATCGTATCAGCTGTTTCGACGTGGTCGTCGGCACGCTTCCCTTCAAGGGACAGATCCTGAACCAGCTCGCGGGGTTCTGGTTCGAGGAGACTCGGCAGATCGCGGCAAACCACCTGCTTGGCGTGCCCGACCCCTGTGTCTCGGTCGTCAAGGAGTGCCGTCCGCTCCCGGTCGAGTTCGTCTACCGTGGTTACCTGACGGGGGTCTCCAATACCGCAATCTGGGCCGCATACGAGCGAGGAGAACGGCTCTACTGTGGGCACCGCCTCCCGGAGGGGCTGCGTAAGCACGAGCGCCTGCCCGAGCCGCTCCTCACGCCTACGACCAAAGCCGAGCATGGTGGGCACGACGTGCTCACTTCCCGGGAGGAGCTGATCGCGAGCGGGGTGATCTCCGAAGAGCACTACGATGAGGGGGCGCGGATCGGGGCGAGGCTCTTTGCCGAGGGCAGCCGCAGGGCGGAGAGTCAGGGGCTGATCCTGGTCGATACGAAGTATGAGCTAGGCGTCGACCCGGACGGGAAAATCCTCGTGATCGACGAAATCCACACCCCGGACTCGTCGCGCTACTGGTACCGCCACAGCTACGAGCGGGATATGAGCGAGGGGCGCGATCCAGCCGCCCTCGACAAAGAATATGTGCGGCGCTGGCTCGTCGAGCAGGGCTACAAGGGGGAGGGCCCCCCGCCCCCACTGCCCGAGGATGTGCGCTGCGAGGCCTCCCGACGGTATATCGAGGCCTACGAGGGGATCACGGGGGTCGCTTTCGAGCCCTCGACCGAGGAGCCGATTGCCCGGATCGGGCGAAATTTACGAACTTTTTTCGCCGAAAAGTTTGACAACTCCGAACGGAGTTGAATACTTTTCAGTCGGTCCCGATTAGGGGCCGTGTTCTCCGTCGATCAGGGGTCGATCGGCTGTTGTCGAAGCCGCCTCTAGCGACGGAAAAAAAGGGGGGTAAGAGCAATGGCAACAGTGGTAGCTCGAACCGGGATCCGGCGGGAGTCGGGTTTCCTGTACTATCTGGACAAGCAAGGTGACGTCTCGCGCGTCGGCATGGCGCGTGGAGGGGGAGCTCAGAAGAAGCCGCGACCTCAAAAGGTGGCCAAGGCCGGCGTCAAGCGAGAGGGAGGGTTCCTCTACTTCATCGACAAGAACGGCAATATCTGCCAGACGAAGATGGCTCGACGCGGTGGCGCGGGTCGGAAGCGGAAGGTAGCACGCAAGCGCAAGGCGGCGCCGCGCCGCAAGAAGGCCGGGCGCAAGAAGGCCGGGCGCAAGAAGGCCAGCCGGAAGAAGACGACCCGCAAGAAGGCTCGTCGGAAGAAGGCGACTCGCAAGAAGACGCGCCGGGCGCCCGCGCGGCGCAAGAAGACGGCTCGCCGGAAGCGCTAGGTCACACTGTCCATTATAGAGGTTGGACGTCGAGACGCGGGGGCAGCACGCCTGCCCCCGCGTCTCTATTTTGGCCTACAAAAAAGGCGGGGGATCGGATAGGCTCGCGGCCATGGGCGAGGTTCTTGCGACGTCGGTGCTCGAGTCGCCGATCGGAAGACTGCGCGTAGCGGTAACTCCGGGAGGCGTGGTCCGGATCGCGCTGCCCCGCTCGGGTGGCGCGGGCTTCTCTGGCTGGCTGAGGGGGGCGCTCCCGAACGCGGAGCGTGTCGACTGGCTTCCGGCGCTGGATGTGGTCCAGCGGGAGCTGCAAGAGTACTTCGCCGGTCAGCGCCGGGAGTTCACGGTGCCCCTGGACCTCCGCGGCACTCCCTTCCAGCTCTCGGTGTGGCGGGCGCTCGCGGAGATTCCTTTCGGGGAAACGCGCACCTACGCCGAGATCGCGCGCAGGGTGAAGCACCCCAAGGCCTTTCGTGCTGTCGGGGCGGCCAACGGTGCGAATCCGGTCCCCATCCTCGTCCCGTGCCACCGCGTCACCGAAAGCGGCGGGAAGCTCGGTGGCTACAGCGGTGGCCTGGAAACCAAACAAAGGCTGCTCGCCTTCGAGAAGACGGCCTCGGCGCGCGGGGCGCTGCTCTAGCTGGCCAGCGCTCAGCCAGGCGCTGCCGCCTACGGCGTTAATCCGCCGAGACTGGCCGCTAGATTCTCTCGAGCGCCTGTTCGATGTCGGCGATCAGGTCGGCCGAGTCCTCGATTCCGCAGGCGTAGCGGACCAGGCTGTCTCGGATGCCGATCTCCGCCCGGCGCTCGGGGGTCTGATCCCAGTAGGACATCACCGTCGGCTGCTCCACCAACGATTCCACGCCTCCGAGGCTGGGCGCGATGTAGGGGATGCGGAGTGCGTCAATGAATTTTGACGCACCCTCCAGGCCTCCTCGGAGCTCGAAGCTCACCACGCCGCCGTAGCCGGACATCTGACTCCGGGCGATCGCGTGGTCGGGGTGACTCTCCAGACCGGGATAGCGCACGCGCTCGACCGCGGGGTGCGCTTCGAGAAAGCGCGCGATGGCCATCGCGTTCTGGTTGGAGCGCTCGACCCGCAGCGCAAGTGTCTTCATGCCGCGCAAGAGCAGGTAGGCGGCGTGCGGGTCCAGCACGCCCCCGAGAATGCCGTGCAGCTCGCGGACGCGCGCCATGAGCTCCTCGCTTCCCACGAGGGCCCCCGCCATCACGTCGTTGTGACCCGCCAGGTACTTGGTTCCCGAGTGCAGAACCAGGTCCGCCCCCAGGGCGAGTGCTTGCTGGTTGATCGGCGTGGCGAAGGTCGTGTCGATGACCACGATGGTTCCACGCGCGTGACAGAGCTCCGCGACCGTCGGGCTATCGATCAGGCACAGGTAGGGGTTCGTTGGAGACTCGGAGAAGAAGAGGCTCACCGGCTGCTCGAGCGCACGCTCGAGGGCCGCCACGTCCGAGGGCTCGATGATCGTCGTCTCGACTCCCATCTTCGGCAGGATCGTCGCGATGAACTGGCGCGTGCGCAGATAGCAATCCCGGGTCGTCACGATTCGGCCGCCGGCCGGAACCAGGGCGAGCAAGAGGGTGGTGACCGCGTTCATGCCGGACGCCGACAGGAGGCAGGCCTCCCCGCCCTCCAGCTCCCGCAGTTTCTCCTCCGCGCTGCGCGTGGTGGGGTTGCCGTAGCGGCCGTACTCGAAGCTCGCGTGGCGCCCCTCCCGATAGTCGATGACCTCCTGGGTATCGCGGAACCAGTAGGTCGAGGTCTGGACGATGGGTGTGGTGATCGAGTCGGAGACGCGGGGACGCCCCTCGCGCTCGCCGCTGTGGACCGCGCTCGTGGAGGATGCGGGCTTGTCTCTGCGCCGGCTCATACAGGGCGGGCGAGGG
Source organism: Deltaproteobacteria bacterium (assembly GCA_030673955.1). GTDB lineage: Bacteria > Myxococcota_A > UBA9160 > SZUA-336 > SZUA-336 > SMWZ01. Next base: position 4,205 of record DAOVBF010000039.1, on the reverse strand, counting down.
TACCTGTGGGCTCGGAAACGGTCAACTTGAGGGTGGCACGCTGTCGCTCGGCCAGCCGCTCCCGAATGGCGTCGTAGCACTCGCGTCCCAGGGCCAGATCGCCGCGCCCCCGGCCCAGCGCGACTTCCGGCCGCTCGTCACCATGGAAATCGCTCCCGCCCGTCACGGTCAGAGCGTGCTTGCGGGCCAGCCGGCGCAGGCGCTTCTGCTCCTGCGGCTTGTGACTCGGGTGGTAGACCTCGAGCGCGTCGAGCTCGAGGCGGGCCAGGCGGCCGACGAACGCCTCGAGCCCACCCATCGCATCGACACCCAGGGAGCGTGGCGGGTGAGCCAGGCACGCGATTCCGCCCACCGCATGGATGAGCGAAATCGCCCCTCTCGCGTCGAGTACAGCGTGGGGGACGTAGGCCCGACGGTCCCATCGGAGGAAGCGTGCGAAGGCGTCGTCCTCGCTGCTGCAGAGGCCCGCCTCGACCAGTGCCCGCGCGATGTGGGGACGCCCGAGAGATCCGTGCTTCGCGATCTCCCGAACCCGCTCGAAGCGGATCGGCATGCCCAGCTGATTCAAACGCTCGACGATTCGAGCGCCCCGCTCGAGCCTCGCCCTTCGAAACTCCGCGATCCGCTCGATGAGCAACGGCGCGCTTGGATCGATGCCGAGCCCCAGGATGTGCATCTGCTGCTTTCCGCCCGCCTCGCTCACAGAGAGCTCGACGCCGGGGAGCAGCTCCATGCCGAGTTCTTGTGCCCGCGCGAGGGCTTCCGGGATTCCAGCCACGTCATCGTGGTCCGTGAGTGCCAGCACATCGACCCCGTTCTGGTGGGCTTGAAGGACCAGTTCGGCCGGGGTCAGGGTTCCATCGGAGACCGTGGAGTGGGTGTGGAAATCGCAGAGCAAGGACATTCAGTTGGAGCTCAGCTTACCAGACCAGGCGGCCAGGCGGTCCAGGAAGAGGCGAACCACCTCGGCGCTTTGCACCTCGACCGCGTACTCGACGCAGCGGCCCCGTGTGGCGGTCTGCTCCATCAGCCGGCCCCGCTCCCGACCCTCTTCAACGCGGACCTCGAGCTGCTTGCTCTCGTAGCGAAGGCAGTTCGGAAAGATGGCAGCAGCCACGGCACAGGGGTCATGCAACACCGCGCACGGCTCACCGTAGAGCGGGTGCTCGGTCTCCATGAGGCTGCGCAGAGCTGCCTCGAAGAAGCGGGCGGTCGGGCTCGCGCCAAACGGCGAGTGAGGCAGGTCCTGCGCACGCACCCGCACGTGTTTCGTCACATCCAGACCGATGACCCGCACCCGAAGTCCGGAGCTCAGCACCCGCGCGGCGGCCCCCGGGTCCGCATAAGCGTTGAACTCCGCCAGCGGCGTCACGTTTCCCCCGGAGAGCGTGCCGCCCATCCAGACGATCTCGATGTCCTCGAGAAGGGTGGGCTCTTCAGAGACTAGTTCGGCGATGTTGGTGAGCGGGCCGAGCGCGACGACCTGTTCGACCCGGCGCTCTCGCAGGCTGTGAAGCAGGACGCTGCGTGCCGTCGCGACCCGTCTCTTCTTTTGCACGGGCAGGGCGATCCCCTTCCGGCCGTCCGCCCCATGGACATGCTCCGCGTCGGTGCGGGTGAGGGCGAGGGGAGCCGCAGCGCCACGACCGACCGGGATCTCCACGTCCGCCAGCGCGAGGAAGCCGCAGGCGTTCTCCGTGACCGCATCGATGGACGCGTTCCCCGCGACGGTTGTGATGCCCTCCAGCTTGACCTCGGGCGAGGCCAACGCCAGACCCAGGGCGAGCAGGTCGTCGAGTCCGGGATCCGTGTCGATGTGAATACGCCTGACGAGGGTCGGGGCTCTCGGGGCCGATTCACTCACGGGGTTTCGTGCCATACCCGGCCTCTTCCAGGCGGCCCTCTAGCACGAGCCTCTGCCGGCGACGGAACTCCGGCTCGGTGATCAGCCCCGCTCTGCGCGCTGCCTCGATCTGATCCAGCGCCCGAATCTGTGCGTCCTCCAGTTCGGTCGGCCGCGGTGGGACCTGCGGGGCCGCCGACTCCGCCTCCGAGGGCTCCTCCATCAAGATGGTACGCCGCCGCGTTTGCCCGCCTCGTGAGTGCAGGACCGTGGGGCGAGCGTAAGCCGGGTTCCGCCAGTCAATGACGAGTGTGCGAGGGCCGCGCAGCGTCTGGGCTTCGCCCGCGATGAGCTGGAACCCGGGCTTCCAGACCCGGGGTTTCACCGGGATCGTGTATTTCGACCCGCCCGGGTCCTCTCGATCGAGGACATCCTCGATGGTGTAGAAATCCAGTACGAGATCATCGCCTTCGAAGAACGCGCGAAACGCCGTCACCCTCTCGCGGTCGAATATGAAGAAGCGTCGATCGACCGGGAACGCCGCCGCTCCCAGCTCGTCATCGGGTCCGGCCTTCGCCAGCGCTCGCGCCAGTCCCTCCGCCAGCTGGTAAATGTGCTCCGAGCGGATTGTCGGGCGCTGCCTTCCGGAGGAATCCTGGTGGGTCAGACTTGCCAGGATGTGGGCGATACGGACGTCCGCGATGGTGACTGGGTGCGCGTAGCCCCGCGGTACGGGTGAACCGTTCTGAGTGGATCGGCGGAGCTCCACGCGCACGTTCTCGTTCTCATAGATGGTCTCCCGGACCAGCTTCGGACCGCAGCCCGTGCAAAGGACGAGCCCGAGACTGGCGGCGAGCAGGGAGCGGGACGAACCCATGCGAGACAGGGTAGTAGATGGCGGTCGAGCGTCTACTTGTATCGGCTCCTGAGCGGACCGTGAGTCAGGTCCCGGACCGCCAGGGCCGGGGCCGGGTCTTCACGGAGAGCCGCGTGATCAGCGCGAGCCGCCGTGTAAGGATGGCGGCGCGCGCATCGAGTCCGAGCCCCATCCTGTCGCAGATCACCAGCGCGATCGCGCTCGCGTCGTTGGTTGACAGTCCCTTGCCGGACTCGTAGCATTCGGCCGCCTTTCTCCTTTAAATTCAAGCTCTTGCGCGGAGAAGCGGATGTCCGAGTACGCGGGTCTGGGCTTTTTCATCGCGCTTGCTACCGCGATGGTGCTCTTGTTGCTCGTACTCGCGACGGTATTGGGGCCTCGGCTCCGGTTTGCGGAGAAGCAGGAGCCCTTCGAGTGCGGTGAGCGCCCGGTCGTCTCGCCATACCAGCGTTTCAACGTCAAGTTCTACCTCGTTGCGGTTTCCTTCATCATCTTCGATGTGGAGCTGGTCTTCCTCTATCCGTGGGCGGTGGTCTTCAAAGACATCGGTTGGGTTGGCTTCGTCGCGATGCTGATCTTCATCTTCGCTCTGTGTGTGGGACTCGCCTATGAGTGGATGAAGGGCGGCCTGGATTGGAATTAGACTCGGTGTTGCCGCAGGCCCGACAAGAGATCGAAGCGCTCTTTCCTCGCTACGAGGAAAAGCGAGGGGCCCTCCTTCCGGCCATCTATCTCGTTCAGGCTGAGAAGGGATACCTCGATGAGCAGGACGCGCGCGACCTAGCCGAGCTCTTCGATCTCGAGCCCGTCGAGGTATGGGAGGTTCTTTCCTTCTACAACATGTTTTACACGTCGCCCCAGGGACGGCATCACGTGTACGTGTGCAGCAATCTCCCGTGTAGCCTGCGCGGTTCAAGGAGCCTCCTCAAGGCTTTGGAGGCGCACCTCGGAATCCGCTGCGGCCAGACGACGCCCGATGGCCGCATCACGCTCGGGCACGAGGAGTGTCTGGGGTCCTGCGGGACCGCGCCCATGATGCGCGTGGATGGCGAGTACGTCGAGGACCTCGACGTCGCGGAAGCCAAGCGGGTGGTCGACAGCCTGGAGTAGCCCTTGATCACGCAGCCTCACGTCACGAACTATCTGTCGGAGCACTACGCGGACGACGCGTACCGGGAGCTCTCAGGCTACGAAGCCCACGGCGGGTTCGAGGGCCTGCAGAAGGCGCTGCGGATGGAGCCCGCGGAGCTCGTCGCGTTGCTCAAGACATCGGGGCTGCGCGGGCGCGGGGGCGCGGGGTTCGACGCCGGGCTGAAGTGGAGCTTTATGCCCACGGGCAGCGATCGCACCAAGCTCTTGATCTGCAATGCCGACGAATCCGAGCCCGGCTCGTTCAAAGATCGGCTGATCATGGAGCGTGGTCCCCATCAGATCCTGGAGGGCATTCTGATCGCCGCGTGGGCGGTGGGTGCCTCCAAGACCTAC
>DAOVBF010000056.1 GCA_030673955.1 Deltaproteobacteria bacterium | reverse complement strand
CTGGGGTCAGTCACGAGGCCCGTCGCATCGATCTTCCAGTTCGCGAAGAGACGAAGCAGCTCCCGGGCCGCGTCGTCGTCGCCCACGGTGGCCGCGATCTCGGCCTGCGCGCCCAGACTGGCCAGGTTGCGCGCCACGTTGCCCGCGCCTCCGAGCATGGTCGACTCGCGCTCCACCCGGACCACGGGTACCGGCGCCTCTGGCGAGATGCGCTCCACACTGCCCCAGACGTAGCGGTCCAGAATCACGTCCCCAAGCACAAGCACCCGCCGCTCCGGGAACCGCTTCACAATCGATGCGAGCCGCGCGGGATTGTTCATCGCAGCGCCCTTCTCACCCAAACCAGCACCTGCAGCCTCCCCTCCCTGTCGACCTCAGCGTTCCTCGCACACGGACCCCAGACCCGCGCTGGCGGGTCGACCCTGCCAATGCCAGGCCAGGAGTTTGCGGTACTCGGCGGCGCGACGCCCACCCAGGAGACTCCCGAGCAGGACCTTTCCGAGCACGATGGCCAAGAGCGCCCAGTAGGCGAGCGCACCGCGGTTCCTGCGGAAGAAGGTATAGCGACTCCGGTAGTACTCGATGCGCGTGCGCAGTGGAAGCTTCTTCTTGCTCGACTCCCCGGAGAGGTGGATGACGTACGCGTCGGGGATGTGAACAACCTTCCACCCCCGCGCGCGGATCATGTGACACCAATCGGTGTCTTCCAGGAAGAAAAAGTAGTCCTCGCCGAGCGGACCCACCTCCTGGATCACCTCCCAGCGCACGAAGAGACACGCTCCGAGCACGGCCTCCACCTCGACCGGTTCGCGATAGTCCACGCGCTTGCTCGGATAGCGCCGGGGCAAGAGCCGCCGCAGCAGAGACTGCGACACGATCTCGGAGATCAGCGTGGGTGAGTTGTGGATGCAGTTCTGCTTGGTGCGGTCGGGATTGAGCAGCTGCGGACCGACGACACCCACGTGCGGATTCTCATCCAGGTAGCGCACGCAGCGCTCGAGCCCGCCCGGCATCACGATCGTGTCGCTGTTGAGAAGAACCGCGTGGCGACCGTTCATCTTGAGCAGACCCTGATTGTTCCCGGCCGCGAACCCGATGTTCCTCGGCAGCCCGATCGCCTGAACCTCGGGGAACTGTCGCCTCACCGCCGCGGCGCCACCATCGGTGGAACCATTGTCCACCACGATCACCTCGTAGGAGATCTCGAGCGCCGCGGCCTGAATGGACGCCATGCAGTCGAGCACCAGCTCGCGTGCGTTCCATGCCACGATGATGATCGAGAGGTCCACGCTACCGCTCATCCGCGCAGCTCCAGCTGGACGTCGCCCTGCCAGCCCTCATCGGAAAGCGCGGCGTGTGCTTCCCCGAGCACACGCGATGGCAGCAGCCGCGTCATGCAGCGGTGATCGATCGGACAGACCTGGAGCTGGCAGGGGGAGCATTCCACGGGCTCCCGCAAGAGCCGCGTGAGCCTCAAGTTCAAGTTGGTGTAGCGGATGCTGGTGGGCCCCATCATCACCAAAGTGGGAACCCGAAAGGCGGCTGCGATATGACGCGCGCCCGCGTCGTTACAGATCAGCAGGTTCGCGTGCGCCAGGACCGCTTTGAGCAGCGCCAGATTCATGCCCTCGCCCCCCAGGCAGGCCGGCCCCGGGCCGGTCAGCGCCAAAATCTCCTCGGCCAGCGCCTCCTCGCCGGGAGCGTGCACGAGCGCCACCTGCAGCCCCTCGTCCAGAAGCTTCCGCGCCACCTCGGCCACGTAGCGCAGCGGCCAGAGCTTCGAGGGCCCGAAGCCGGCGCCCGGCGCGAAGCACACGAGTGGTCGGTCGGGATCAATCCCGTGCCGCCGAAAGAGTGCATCGCACTCGCGCACCGACTCCGCGTCGGTGAAGAGTTCCAGCGTTGTCCCGGTATCGGGGCATCCCAGGTGGCCGACCAGGTCGAGGTAGTAGCGCTCCATCGCGATCGGAACCACGCGACCGTTCTCGCGCAGAGGCGGCAGCACGTCGGTCAAGAGCCAGCCGCGGCCGGCCCGCTTGTAGCCCACCCGACGCGGCGCCCGCATCGCAAACGCCAAGAGCGCGCTCGAAAATGAGTTCGGTAGCACGATCACGCAGTCCATGCCCCGAAGCGCCCGGGCCAGCACCAGGCGCCGGGCCAGCCGCTGCAGGGGGTTCCGAGTCGCGTAAACGCTGTGCATCCAGAGCCGCTGGATCCACGAGCTGCCGCCAAGGACGGCTGCAAGCTCCTCCCGGATCACGGCGTGGATCTCCGCCATGGGTCGGCCGTGGTGAAGTGCCCTCAGGGCGGGGGTTGCCATCACCACGTCACCCAGGTGGTTGGGCAGAATCAGAACGATTTTCTCTTTCCGAGCTTGCATTTACGAGTATGGCGGGGGAACGAGCTGCAACTCTAATCCACAGGGCTCCGGGCGGCAACGAGCTCGAGCGCTGCCTTAACGACCTCCTCCACCTCCACCGCGCCCATGCACGGCAGCGCCGGGCAGCCTCTACGACACGGGTTGCACCCGACGTCGTGGCGAAGCACCCGGCTCGGCACACCTGGAAAGGGCGCGTTCTCGAGCGGATCGGTGGGCCCGAAGACAACCACCACCGGAGCCCCCGCCAGGCACGCCAGATGCATCGGACCCGAATCGCCCCCGATAAAGAGCTTGGCCCGTGAGAGCAGCGCCAGGAGAGCTGCGATCGAGCCCGTGTGCGGCGCCAGCGCTGCGGCACCCTGTGCCCGACTCACAACCGCCTCCGCGCACTCTCGCTCGCCGGCCACCGGGCCCCAGGTGACGAGGCTCGGAGCCCCGACGCGCTCCCGGAGCTGCAGCGCCACCTCCGCGTAGCGCGCTGGATCCCAGCGCTTGTAGCGCGTGGTGGGGCTGGTGCCCGGATGCAAGATCACCGGCTCCTCCGGCAGACCCTCGCTCACCGCACGAGCCTCGGCGGGAAGCCGGATGGGCGGGGGGCCCGTCGAGGGGACCTCTCCACCCAGGAAGCGCACCAAGGCGGCGTTGCGCTCGAAACGCGAGAGGTGCGTGGACCTCACAGCCACCCGGTGGGTCATGAAGCGTGAGCTGCCCTCGCGGGCCAACCCGCGCTCGTAACCGACGCGTACGGGAACGCGGGCCTGCCACGCCAGCAAGGCGCTTTTCAAAATTCCGTGAAAGTCCAGCGCAAGGTCATAGCGGCTCGCCCGCAGCTCGTCGATGAGGCGGGACAGCCTGCGCAGCCCGTCCCGCGGCTGACGCCAGCGGAGCGCACTCCGAGGGACCTGCACGACGCCGTCGAGACCCACGATGCCGGTCAAACCAGCGGCCGCTCGGTCCTCCACGAGCCAATCGATCTGCGCCTTCGGGTAAAGCGCGCGCAGACCGGGGAAGGCAAAGCGCGTGCGCACGATATCGCCCAGCGCACCGAGCCGGATCACCAGGATGCGTTGGGCGTGCGGGGGCTGTGGCAGGCCGCTCAACAGCTCCGCTCGCGGCAAATCCGCGTCAGGCGGCTTCATTGGCGCCCCTCCGACGAATCGATAGCATTCCCCTCCCATGGTCGCCCCGTGGATCCTCTGGCGCTACATCCTGCGCGACGTCTCCATCTACACCTGCCTGGGGTTGTTGGTCTTCAGCCTGCTCCTGGTGGTCCAGAACACGCTCCGCTTCATCGACGAGCTGCTCTCGGCCGGAGTCGGCTTCGGCGGGCTCATGAAGCTGGTCGGGGTCATCCTTCCCAGCTACCTGTGCTACGCGATCCCGACCTCGCTGTTGATGGGGGTGCTGTTGGCCTTCGGGCGCATGTCGGCGGATGGCGAGATCATCGCCATGCGCGCCTCGGGCATCAGCGTGCCTCGTCTGCTGCCCCCGGTCTTCGCGCTCGGCACCCTCGCAGCCCTGGTGACGGGCTACCTGCTCTTCGAGCTGGAGCCTCGCAGTCATCAACAGATGAAGATGCTCGTCCGTGAGATGGCGAGCTTGAGCCGGGTGGCAAAACCTGGAGGCTTCCGGGAGTTCGGCGATCGTACCGTCTACGTCGACGCTGCGGGCGACGAGACGTGCCCGCTCAAGGGGGTGCTGATCGGCGATTTCAGCGACCCACGCCGAACCTTCTACATTGCGGCGCGCTGCGGCTCGATCCGGGACGGGGCCGAGAGCACCTCCCTCGCCCTGGATCTGGTCGACGGGTCCATCCACTTCTCCGAGTCGGCGTCGGACCGCTATCGCAAGATCCAGTTCGTCAAGATGCACACCGAGATCGATCTGGCCGAATACCTGAAGCGAGGCCTGCGAGCGCGAGAGCTGACCTTCCGGGAGCTGCTCCGCTACGACGCTGCGTTTCGTCGAGGCGAGACGCCCGTCATCCGGGGCGAAGAGGGGCACCGCAGCGTGAAGGTTCAGATTCACAGGCGCATGGCATTTCCCTTCGCGGCGGTGCTCCTGACCTTGCTCTCGGTTCCGCTCGGCATTCGCCCCGTGCGAGCCGGGCGTTCGGCCGGCGCCCTCACCGCGATCGCGCTGATGGCGCTCTACTGGCTGGTTTTCACGGCGGGTGAGCTGATGGGAGAGCGCGGCTGGGTTCCCCCGTGGCTCGGGGTCTGGACCGCAAACTTACTGGCATTGGGGGTTGCCCTCTTGCTGATGCGGCTCGCGCCCAGAGGCGACTCCTGATGCGCAGGCGGCTCGGGCCGCTACCCCGTGGCTACGTCGTTCACCGCATCGGATCCACCTGGCTCGTCCTCGACGGGGCCCACGTGGCGGACCTGGTGCAGCTGCGACTGGCCGACCCTGCCGTGCGTCAATCGCTCTTCTCGCGCGCCTCCCGGCGCGGTCGGGGCCGCACTCCCAGCGTGCCCGTGAACCCGGACCTGCGGGTGGTCCTGCGCCGTTACCAGCATGGCGGCACGCTGGCCGGTGTAACGGGGAGCTGGTTTCTCGGCCCCCCGCGGGCACTCAAGGAGCTGGAAGTCACGGCCCGAGCGGAAGCCTCCGGCGCGCCGGTGCCCCATGTTCTTTGCCTGGCGCTCTGGCCCGTTTTCGGACCGCTCTGGTCGGCCTTGATCGGGACCCGCGAGGAGAGCCAGGCGGCGGACCTGTACGAGGTTCTGGTGACCGTGGAGGATCCAGCCGCCCGTCGACGCCTCCTGCGCGAGGTGGGCGCCGCGATCCGCAAGCTCCACGACGCGGGCGTGGAACACCGGGATCTCCAGCTGCGCAACATCCTGCTCCGGAGCGGCGAGGAGCGCCAAATCGTGGTCGTGGACCTGGATCGGGCGCGCTTCCACCCGCACGGCACGATGCCCGCCAGCCGTCGCGCGGGAAATCTGGGACGCCTCGCGCGCTCGGCGTTCAAGGCGGGGCTGTGGGGGACCCTGATCGGGCGCCGCGACCTCGCGGCGCTCATGGGCGGCTATAGCGCCGGAAACCGCCGCCTAAGGGCTGAGCTGCGGGGCCGCGTCGGCTGGGAGCGTCTCAAGCTCGCGGCGCACCGCCTGAGCTACCCTTTTCGCCGCTCGACCCCGAGGGCGGAAGCGGCTTCGCCTCCTCGATGAGCATGACCGGGATCCCGTCTTCGACGGGATAGGCGAGGCCACAGGCGGAGCAGTCCAGAGAGGCTTCCGCGCCGTCCTCGCCCAGGCGCACCTCCAGCTCACCCTTGCACTTCGGACAGACGAGGATGCGGAGCAGCTCCGGATCGATGCGGCCGCTCACGCGTGCCCCTGCGCCCTCACCAGCTCCGCGAGGTCCCGCGACTCCGCCAGCAGATCCTCCATGTTGTCGAGGGGGAACTGGCTCGCCGCATCGCAGAGCGCTTCGCGCGGATTCGGATGGGTCTCCAGGAAGACCGCGTTGGCGCCCGCGGCGATCCCGGCACGAATCAGCGCGGGAATGAACTCCGGCGTCCCGCCCTGTGGATCGGCGCTCGGAATCCCGTAACGCCGCACCGTGTGTCCGGCGTCAAAGACGACCGGGTAACCGAGGCGCTGCATGATCGGAATCGAGGTCATGTCGGCGATGAGCTGGTTATAGCCGAACGAGGTGCCGCGCTCGGTCAAGAGAATGCGGCGGTTGCCCGTGCTCTCGAGCTTCTGGATCGGGCTGGACATGCATTCGGGGCCCATGAACTGCCCTTTTTTCACGTTCACCACTTTGCCCGCCTGGCCCACCGCAAGCAGGAGGCTGGTCTGCTGGCAGAGAAATGCCGGGACCTGGATCACGTCGAGAACCTCGCGTGCCGCAGCCACGTCCTCGGGGCGGTGTACGTCGGAGAGCACCGGGAGCTCGAACTCCTTCTTGATCCACGCCAGAAGCTCCAGGCCCTCGTCCAGACCGGGTCCGGAGTAGTGTGTCTCCGAGCTGCGATTGTCCTTCTCGTAGGATGACTTGAATACGAGGGGAATCTGGAGCTTCTCGGAAAGCTTCTTCAGGCGCTCGGCGGTCATGGCCATCGTGCGCTGACTCTCGATTACGCACGGGCCGGTGATCCAAGCCAGTGGACGCCCGTGGCCAATCCGGATGGGGTCCCAGCTGAGCTCCCCGATCACGACTTCCGAAATGGCGTTCACTGGCATCTCCTAAGGGGGGTTCCGGGGTGGGGTGTCCATCGAGGACCAATCCGGCGGCGGGAAGGTACCAAAAGGGCCTCCTGCCGTGAAGCACCCGAGCTCAGGGGGTCGGCCCCAGGATCTCGGCCTTCAGGATGGGGCCCGCTCTCCCCGCCCGAAAGCCCTCGTCCAGCCCGAGCTCCGCCCATGGGACGGGCGTCCCATCCGCGCGCTCCACCACAAAGCCCGCATCGCGGATCATACGGTAGGTCTCCACGGCCCCCCGGCCGTGCGTGGTGAGATAGCCTTCAACGAAAAGGGAGTTGGCGGGGTACAGGGCCAGGGGCTCGAGCGCCCCCAGGTGCCCTTCCCGGCCACCCGCGGCCCGGATCTCGGCCGTGGGGTTGGCCAGCCGGAACATCGCGAGCACCCGCAGGCAGCGCTCGGGCGTGAGGGAGCCGTCCGAGCGCAGCGGGTTGCCCTCGATGGGAATCAGGAAATTCACGGGTATCGAGGGCACTTCGAGGGCACGCAGCGTGAGGGCGACCTCGACGATGTCGGCATCGCTCTCCCCCATGCCCACGATCATGCCGCTGCAGACCTCCAGCCCGGCGGCCTTGGCCGCGGTCAGCGTGGCGATGCGATCTGCATAGGTGTGGGTGGAGCAGATGCGCGGATAGTGCCGCTCGCTCGTGTTCAGGTTGTGATTCAGCCGGTCGACCCCCGCCTCCTTGAGCCGCCGCGCCTTGGCTTCGTCCAAGAGGCCCACCGAGACGCAGATCCGGACCGGGACCTCGCGCTTGATCGCACGCACGTCGTCGGCCAGGGCCTCGACCCGTCGCTCCGTGGGGCCCCGACCACTGGCGGCGATGCAGTAGCGGAACGCCCCTGCCGCCCAGGCGTCGCGCGCCTCTGCCAGGAGCTGCTCCGAGGACTTCCACTCGTAGGGGCGCACCGGTGCTCGCGTGGCAGCCGACTGTGAGCAGTAGCCACAATCCTCGGGACAGCGCGCGTTGCGCGCGTTGTTGAGGATGTG
>DAOVBF010000082.1 GCA_030673955.1 Deltaproteobacteria bacterium | reverse complement strand
TCGGCGGGCGAAGCCCGCCTGCCGGGACGGCGCGTGGCTCCGCACGCGCCTCGCTCGGCTGCGCCTCGCTGCGCGCGCCGCTTCCGCGGCGCTTGCAGGTTAGCTAAGAGCATCGCTGGAGCCGGCCCCGGCCCTGTTGGCGTTTGTGGCGTTTTCCTTACCAGAATCAAGCACCTAGAGTTGCTGACCGACCGCTTTTTTGATAACTGTCACGCGTTTCTCCGGGGCTGAAACTTTTCGGAAGTGGGCACCAAGTCCGCTTTTTTTTGTGCTTGCAGGAGGTCTGGGGAGCCCAAGAAAAATCAGAACAATCACATGAGTGTTGCGGTCTAACCATTTGATGTATCGAGATAGTCCAAGGAATCTGCTAGAGCTGATCGAGCCCGTCGTCCAGGACCACGGATTCGAGCTGGTGGACGCTCAAGCGCGGCAGGGGCAAGGGCGGGCCCATCTTCGGGTGGTCGTGGACACCCCCCAGGGCGATGGTCGTGTCACGGTCGATGCCTGCGCGGCGGTTTCGCGCGAGATCGAGCACGGCCTGGACGCCCGGGATTTCTTTTCGGGGGGCTCCTACCTGCTGGAGGTCTGCTCACCGGGGGTCGACCGCATGCTGGGACGCCAGAAGGACTTCGCACGCTCGGTCGGGCGCCGTGTGGCGGTGGAGACGAAGGAGCCGCTGGCGGGACGGCGCAACTTCCGCGGCCAGCTCGTGTCTTTCGAGGGGGACGAGGCGCACGTGCAAACGGAATCGGGCGAGTACCATATCCCTTTCGAGTGCATCGCTCGGGCGCAGGCCTTTTATCCCTTCCAGGCCCAAGGGGCAAAGAGGTAGGCCATGGAGTTGGATCTGAAGCGGATCATAGATCAGGTCGGCAAAGACAAGGGCATCGGGCGGGCGACCGTCGTCGAGACGCTCGAGAAGGCCCTGGTGACCGCCGCTCGCCGCAGGTACGGGCAGGAGCGCGAGATCGAAGCCCAGTTCAACGAGGACACGGGCGAAGTCGAGCTGTTCGAGTTCAAGAGCGTGGTCGAAGGGACGGCGAGCGCGCCGACTGAAATCAGCCTGGAGGAGGGGCGCACGCACGATCCCGAAGTGGAGATTGGTGACCAGATCGGTGTGAAGCTCGACACGGCCGGCTTCGGCCGCATTGCCGCGCAGACCGCGAAGCAGGTGATCATCCAGGAGGTCCGCAACGCCGAGCGGCAGATGGTCTACGATGAGTACAAGGACCGGAAGGGGGAAATCGTCCACGGAGTGGTGCGGCGCATCGAGAAGGGGAACCTGATCGTCGATCTGGGGCGCGCCGAGGGCGTCGTGTACCGGAAGGAACAGGTTCCACGCGAGATGTTTCGCGTGAACGAACGCATCCGCGCATACGTGCTGGAGGTGCTGAAGGAGGCCAAGGGTCCTCAGATCATTCTGTCGCGGTCGTGCATCGAGTTCCTGGTCAAGGCCTTCGCGCAGGAGGTTCCCGAAATCTACGAGGGCATCGTGCGCATCGAGGCGGCCGCCCGCGAGCCCGGCGCTCGCTCCAAGATCGCGGTCGTGTCACGGGACAGCGACGTCGATCCGGTGGGCGCTTGCGTGGGGATGCGCGGCAGCCGGGTCCAGGCCGTGGTGGGGGAGCTGCGGGGGGAAAAGATCGATATCGTGCCCTGGAGTAACGATTCCGTGCGCTTCGTATGCGCGGCGCTTGCCCCCGCACAGGTGGTGCGGGTGATGGTCGATGACTCAAACCGGTCCATGGACGTGATCGTCCCGGATGATCAGCTCTCTCTCGCAATCGGTAAGAAGGGGCAGAACGTGCGCCTGGCCGTCCAGCTGACGCGCTGGAAGATCGACATCAAGAGCGAGTCGTTCATGCGGGAGGTTCAGGCCGATCTTGCGGAGGCGCTCTCGGTCGTCGAGGGTGCCGGGGAGTACGAGGCCAAGCTCCTGCTGGACCATGGGGTGGCGAGCCTGGGTGAGCTGGCGGAGACGGAAACGGAGCTCCTCATGTCCATTCCCGGCGTCACCGAGCAGGGAGCGTTAGCGGTCCAGGAGCGCGCGCAACAGCTCAGCGTTGAAAAAGCGGAGCGTGAGCAGGCAGAGCGCGAGCAGGCGGAGCGCGAGCAGGCGGAGCGTGAGCAGGCGGAGCGTGAGCAGGCGAAGCGCGAGCTGGCCGCGGGTGAGCAGGCGGAGGGTGAGCAGGCGGAGGGTGAGCAGGCCGCGGGTGAGCAGGCGGACGGTGCCGTGGAGCCGGAGGCTGCCGCGGAGCCGGAGGCTGCCGCGGAGTCTACGCCCGCCGAATCGGGTGAGGCCGAGATGGAGAACGCGCAGAAGATCATCCCGGAGGAGACGCCCGCGGGATCCTGAGCGCGGCACGGGATACGGGGAGAGCGTGGCAAAGATCAGAGCCTACAAGCTGGCGGAGGAGCTCGGGATCGAGAAGGAGGAGCTCCTCAGCAAAGCCGCGGAGATTGGCATTCAACTCCGCAGCGTGCTGGTCGGCTTGGATGAGGAGCAGGCCGAGACGCTGCGCCGACGGCTCGGGGGTCTCGGTGCCCAGGTGCGTGAGGAGAAGCGCATCGGGACGACGGTGATCCGGCGGCGCCGCAAGCCGCCCACGCCGCCGTCCAAGCCACCGGAGATCGTCGAGGAGGAGCCGGTGGCCGTTGAGCCTCCGAGCGTGGCTCCTTTGGCGGGGGCTCCTCCGGAGCTCGCTGCTGAGGCTGCGAGCGAGATTGGGGTCGAAGCGTCGTCGGCGGCAGGGCCCGAGCCCGCGCCCGTAACCGAGCCGTCGGTGGCCGAGGTCGAGGGGCCGGAGCCGCCGGCGAAGGAAACGCCGAGCGGGGAGATCGGGATCGCGCAAGTCCCCACCGCGGCCGAGCTGCGTCCTGCACCTCCGACCACCAAGCTGGCTCGGCGGAAGGTGCTGGAGGGGGTGGCGATCAAGGAGCAGGATCAGCTGTCCCGCAGCATGCGCGGCAACGTCCAGCGGCGACTCGAGCAGCGACGCCTCATCGTCGAGCAGCAGTCGCGCCTCTCCTCGGTTCGTCGCCGCCCGACAACGGGTCGCAAGCTCGCTCCGGCCGCGGCCGGCCCGCGGACGAAGCGGATCAGGGTCTCCGGGTCGACGGGCTTACCGGATCTCTCGCGGCAGACCGGTTTCAAGATGCGAGACCTCCTGCGCAGTGCGCGCTCCCTGGATGTCGAGCTGGACCGGGACTCGCTCGTCGACGTCGAGACCGTCCAGCTCATGGCGGAGGACCTCGGCTTCGAGGTGCAGCGGGTGGACAAGAACATCGAGGCGAGCGTGGAGGCGGCCGTCCGGGCCAAGCCGGAAGACCTGAAGCCGCGGCCCCCCGTCGTCACGGTGATGGGACATGTCGATCACGGCAAGACGACGCTGCTGGACACGATCCGCAATACGAACGTGGTCGGGGGCGAGGCCGGTGGGATCACTCAGCACATCGGTGCCTACCAGGTCCGTACGGGAGCAGGAGACATCACCTTCATCGACACTCCCGGCCACGCGGCCTTCACCGCGATGCGGGCGCGCGGCGCCCAAGTCACCGACATCGCTGTCCTGGTGGTCGCGGCGGAGGACGGGATCATGCCGCAGACGATCGAGGCGATTGACCACGCCCGAGCGGCCCGCGTGCCCATCATCGTGGCGATCAATAAGATCGACAAGCCCGATGCCAACGCTCAGCGTGTGAAGCAGGCCTTGCTCGAGCAGCAAGTCGTGTCCGAGGAGTTCGGAGGCGACACCATCTGCGTGGAGATCTCCGCAAAAGAGGGCACAAACATCGACAAGCTGCTGGAGATGCTGACCCTTCAGACCGAGGTCCTCGAGTTGCGCGCCCGATCCAAAGGGGTCGCGCGCGGCATGGTCATCGAAGCCGAGCTCGACCGTGGGCGTGGCCCTGTGGCAACCGTCATCGTCCGGGAGGGGCTGCTGCGACGCGGCGACGCCGTGGTCGTCGGCAGCGTCTATGGTCGCGTGCGAACACTCACGAACGACCAGGGGGTGACGCTGAAGGAGGCGACCCCCTCGATGCCCGTGCGAATCGTCGGGCTCTCGAGCGTGCCCGAAGCCGGTGAGGAGCTGCTTGTCATCGAGAACGAACGGGAGGCCAAGGCGATCGTCGAACATCGCATCGCGGAGCAACGCCGGGAGGCCGGCCAAGCGGCCACGGCCCCGGAGCCGGTGGAGGATCTCTTCGCGACCTTGGATGAGAAGGGGGAGAAGGAGCTGCGGATTGTCGTCAAGGCGGACGTGCGCGGCACCATGGAGGCGATTTGCGAAGCGGCGACCAAGTTCGCCCGCGATGACGTCAGAGTGTGCGTGATTCACTCCGGGGTGGGGGCGATCAGCGAGAGCGACGTCATGCTTGCCTCGGCGTCGGAGGCCGTCATCATCGGTTTCCACGTTCGACCCGAGCCCGTGGCACGCAAGGCCGCCGAGCGGGAAGGGGTGGCGATCCGCACCTTCGATGTTGTCTACGAGCTTCTCGACGACATGGAGCAGCTCGCCCTGGGTCTGCTGCCCCCCAAGAAGGTCGAGCACGTCTCGGGCCATGCCGAGGTCCGCCAGCTCTTCATCATCCCGCGCGTGGGTACGATCGCGGGATCGTTCGTACCGGACGGTAAAATCCGCAGAAGCGACATGGTCCGTGTGGTTAGGGACGGCGTCCCCGTTTACTCCGGCAAGCTCGCCTCGCTGCGTCGCTTCAAGGACGACGTTAGGGAGGTCCAAGCGGGGATGGAGTGCGGCCTCAAGATCGAGCAATTCGATGACGTGAAGGTCGGGGATATCCTCGAGGCCTACGTGGTTGAGGAGATCCGCCAGACCAACTGAGCAAGCCGGCCCGTCACGGGGAGCCCCGGAGGCCCCGATGCTGATTGCAGCCGTCCTGATCGAACTCGCGTTGCCCGACGCCGACTCCATCAAGGCGAAGCGGCGGGTGACGAAGGCGGTCAAAGACCGGCTGCGCCAGCGTTTTAACGTCTCGGTGGCCGAGATCTCCGCTCATGATGAGCGACACGCCATCTGTATCGGCTGTGTGATGGTCGGGGTCGATCCGCGCTACCTACGGGAGCAGGCCGAGAAGGCCATCCGCTATGTTGATAGGCTGGGCCTCGCGGAGCTCGTGGGAGATGACATCGTGATCTCGCGCTTGGATGAAATCGATGAGGTCGAGGTGGAGGAGGAGGATGGACTCCCCCCTTCTTGGAGTCGTGAATGAGTCGTCGCCAGGAGCGCGTGGCACACGAACTTCGGAACCGGATCGCGCGGGTGATCAAGCAGCGAGTCGGGGATCCGCGTTTGCGCGATGTGACGATCACCGGAGTCAAGGCCTCCTCCGACCTCTCGTTCGTTCGGGTTTTCTACCGGACACTCGGAGCCCGGGAGGAGGTGGTCCAGGCCTTTGCCGGAGCCAAGCCTTTCATTCGCCGTTGTCTTGCTGAGGGGCTGAGGCTGCGGCGTGTCCCCGAGCTGGACTTCCGCCTCGATGAGTCGCTGGACAAGGCCGCGCGAATCGACGAAATCCTGAGGGAGCTCCACGAAGGGCGCGTGGCGGACAGCGGCGAGGCCGCCGAGCCGGGGCGGAACAAGGAGGAGCCGGCGTGATCAACGGCTTCCTGGTGATCGACAAGCCGGGCGGAATCACTTCCCACGGTGTGGTGCAGCGTGTGCGTCGCTGGGCGGGACAGCGCCGCGTCGGACACCTGGGCACGCTCGACCCGCTGGCCCGAGGGGTGCTGCCGCTGGCGCTCGGGGAGGCCACCAAGCTCTCACGGCTTCTGACGCACGGGAAGAAGAGCTACAGGGGGTGGATTCGGCTCGGGATCGAGACCACCAGCTACGACAGGGAAGGCGAGGTGGTTGCCTGCTGCGACGGGCCATGGCCAGAAAGAGAGGAGATGGAGAAGGCCCTCGATACCTTTCGCGGGGCGATTCGCCAGGTGCCCCCGGCCTTCTCTGGGCGATAACGGGGCGGCCAGCAGGCCTATCACCTGGCTCGCCGCGGCGAGCCCCTCGAGCTCGAGCCGACCAGCGTGACGATCGAGCGCCTCGAAGTATTGGACTACGCTCCGCCTTTCGTCGCGCTTGAGGTGGACTGCAGCGCG
>DAOVBF010000206.1 GCA_030673955.1 Deltaproteobacteria bacterium | reverse complement strand
GCTCGGTTCCCTCCTCGAGCAGCGCGTCGATCCGCTCCCGCAGCGTCGTAACGCGTGGAGCGAGCACCACGGTTGCTTCGGGGAGGAACGGCTTCGATGGAGGGAGGGGGACGGAGAAATCGCCCAGCTGAAATGCCAGCGACCGCAGCTCTCGCAGATCGAATACTTCGAGCAGCTCGAGCCACTCCCGACGCTGCGAGCCCTCCGGGCCGTGCTTGCCTTCCAGAAACTCCTCCCAGAGCTCTTCGAGGAGCGCCGCGAGTGTAATTCCCTCGTCCACCGTGAAACCGGAATTCACCGCTGACTCCACGGGGTGTGCGCGCAGAACGCTTGCGCAGAAGGAATGGATCGTGCTGATCGTGGCCCGGGGAAGCTCTCGCAACGCACCCGCGGCTCGCGCCTCGATGGCTTCCGCGTCGAGCCGCTGCGCCAGATGGGCGTAGGCGCGATCAGCCTCTTTGGCCGCATTGAGTGCTTCGGCCGTGGCCCGCTCGCGGGCGAGGGTCGCCAGCCGCGCGAGGCCCGCTTCGAGACGGTTGCGCATCTCCGTGGCGGCCTTGTCGGTGAAGGTGATCGCGGCGAGCTCCGAGAGGGCGAGATCCTGCTCGACAACCTGGTTCAAGATGCGTTCGACCAGAAGACTCGTCTTTCCTGTACCGGCTCCGGCAACGATGACCAGGTTGCGATCATAGGTGGTGACGGCCTGGTGTCGGTCGTCCGAGTCCGAGTACCGCGCGGCTGCTGTCGACCCGAGTGCGTCCCTCATCCCCGGTCTCCGTGGAGAGCGAAGTATTCCGCAAAGGGGGCAGCCGTCCGGACCCTCTCCTCGCTGGGGGGATGGGCCTTGCGGCAGGCCACGACGTAGGGACAGTGGCGGCAATGCGTATCGCGCCGGAACGGGAAGCTCCCCGCGTAAAGGAGCCGAGCCAGGGTGTCGAGCGCCGCGGGAGCTTGCGTCGCCACTTCATCGAACGAAAGCGTCCGCGTCCGGGTACGTACTTCTTCGCGATCCCGCTCTGGACGAAGCGGAACGGCGAGAACTTCTCCCGCGACCTCCCGCGACGGATTTTGCGCGCCAACGGCCAGGACGTAAAGAGGCACCTGTAACGCGATCCCCTTCTTGATGTTCGTCGGACTCAGAGAGTCCCCCGGATCCGCGCGCGTCTTGTAGTCGCCCACGCGGAGCTCCCGGGATGCGAGCTCGAGAATGCGGTCGGCTTTTCCCTCCACGTGGAGCTCTCGGCCGTCACACGTTCGCGTAAGCCGCACCTGTTCTTCGAGCTCGAGTCCCTGCAATCCTCCGGGCAGAAGCTTACGGAGATCCCGCTCCAGGAAATCCATGGCCGCCCGCTGAAGCTGGCGCTCGAGGGCCTCCCACAGCACGCGATGACGGCCCAGCAGGCGGCTCCGCAGCGCGTCCGCCTCCACCGTGATCGCTGCCGGGAGAGCCGCGCGCGCCTTTTCGAGCGCCTCCTCCGCTCCACGTTCCGCGGCCAGATCGCCTTGCTCATAGAGGTCGCCATAGATGCGTCTCAAGACGCCGTGCAAGACGGTTCCCGCCTCACGTGAGTTGAGCTCGTGCAGCGGCGGCGTCTCGAGCTCCCGGACCTTGAGAAGGCGGGCGAAGAAGGCGCGCTGAGGACACTGCCCGAGCAGCTCGAGAAAGCTCGGAGGGAATCTTTCCGAGAGCTCCAGATCGTCCGCCGTCACCACTCCGTCGTAGAGCAGGGCTCGGGACTTCCGCGCATCCGTCACCCGGATGAGCTCGAGCCCGGCCGCGAAGTGCGCGGCTCGCTCGGGCGCCACTTCGCTTGCCAGGGCGGGGAGCACCTTCTCACCCAGCGTGGCACCCAAGGTCAGCGCGGCGTCAACCAGCGCATCGGTCGGATTGGGGAACTCCTGGGTCGGGAGCTTGCACGTGGCTTCGGTGTCGTCCGGGGCAGCGGTTCCCGCCGCGACGAACGGCAGCTCGTGCAGGTACATGGAGGGTGCACGCGCGCGCCCGGCGGCGTCGCGTACGTGCCAGGTCAGGCTCACGCTCCGGCGCGCCTGCGACATCAGCAGCCCGAGCAGGAACCGGTTCTCGGCTTCCTGAAGCCGGGGGATAGGAAGCGGTCTTCCCGTCTCTTTTCTCATGTGCTCGCGGACGGACGCCGAGAGGAACGCGTCCTCGCGCAGCTCGAGGGGCCAGCTTTCGTGATTGAGGCCCAGGAGGAAGAGGTGCTCGCTCGGGACCGCGCGCGCTTGAAGCGCGTCGAGGATCCGAACGCCTCCCGTGTCGGCCTGTGTCGGGCGTCTCCTCGTATACGCCAGTGCCTCTGCCAGCGCGGACAGGAACTCCTCCTCGGAGCTCCTCGCGCGACACCCGCAGACTTGGTCGACGTGGTCCAGACGCGCCAGCCGACGGATTGCGGTGTCGGCGAGCGCGTCGACCGCGCTTTCTTCGTCGGACTCCGCCTCACGTAGCCAGCTCTTCTCGGCGGCGCGCTGGACCTGGATGCGCTCCTCCCAGCCCGTTGCGCGGGAGAAGCGATCGCGTTCCTCGTCGAGCTCGCTCAGAATCCTGCTGAGCAGCTTTAGCTTGTGGGGATCGCGTGAGCGAGCCTCCTGTCGCAGCAGGTCGTCCGCGCCTCGCAGGGCTCTGAGCCAGTCGTCGGCACCGCGCCTCACCCTGCCACGGCGTGCCAGACACTCCGCGAGCTGGGGGATTTCGAGGGCAGCCTCGCGCGACGCGTTGAGCCGCCGCCAGTGGAAGCGTGGCGAGCGCAGGAGCTCGAGCGTGGGCTCACGCTCCAGCCTGCGGACGATCACGCGGGCAAGGTCCAGGCGCACCCTCACGAAAGGAGTCCGTAGGAGGGGTTCCGCGAGGGAGGAGGTGAAGGGGATCCCATACTTTGTGAAGACTGACTCGAGCCACGGGGCGTAAGGCTCGAGCGTACGAGCGACCACGCAAATCGCTGCAGGGGACGTCCCCGCCTCGATGCAACGCAGGATCTCCTGCGCGACGAACTCGAGCTCCTCACGCGGGCCGGTTGTTGCTGTGCAGCGGAGAACGTTCTCGAGGGTCTTGCCGTCGGCCGCGAGCGCTGGATCGTCGATCACGCGGGTCGGCTCCATGGCAAAGCGCCACGGCGAGGTTTGCCGGAGCTCCCGCGTGTAGTCGCTTCCCCAGTCCGGCTGATGCACACGAACCGGCACGACGTTTCCGATCGTCTCGATCAGATCCCCCGCCGACCCGACCAGCTCGGTTGCGCCGTAGACGTCCACCTGCCGGAAGCCGATCCGCCGGATCCAAGCCTCTGCTCCACATTGCGCCAGACGAAACAGGCCGATCCGATCCAGAAGCCCGTCTTCCTCGAGCCGTGCGAGCGCGTGTTCGACTCGTGTGTACAGGCTGCGGAGCGAGCTCGAGGAATCGGGCACGGCCGCCGGCGGGACACCCGCGTCGCGCAGATCCCGCAGCGTTGCGGCGAGGGCCGCCGCCATGCGCGGCTGGTTCTCGACGAGCGGGCCCAGAGCCGGGATCCCGTCGGCGCAGTGGCGAGCGAGCCTGGCCAGCGCGATCCCGTCGAGCTCACCGCGCACGGCGCTCCCTGTTTCGGCGGCGCATGCTTCCGCAAGCCCTCGCAGCGTCAGGAAGGATCGGCCGAGGACGACGCGCCCGGATGCGGCCTCGAG
>DAOVBF010000279.1 GCA_030673955.1 Deltaproteobacteria bacterium | reverse complement strand
GGCGGGCTCCGCCCGCCGCTAACCCGCTAGTGCAAGCCCCGGAGGGGCGCGCAGCGAGGCGAAGCCGAGCGAAGTGCGGGTGGCGCAAGCCGCCTTGCGCCGGGACCCGCTAGAATCAGACCCGGAGAACGAAGGTGCTGGATCTCCGGTTCATTGAAGAGAACCTGGAGGCGGTTCGGGAGAACTGCCGCAACCGGAACCTCGACGTCGATCTGGACCGCCTGTCGGAGCTGGTGGAGAAACGGCGCAGCCTGATCGCGGAGCAGCAGTCCCTCCGGGAGCAGCGCAACAAGCTCGCCAAGCAGATGAAGGGCCGAAAGCCCAGCGATGAGGAGCGCACTCTGGGCAAAGAGCTCAAGGAGCGCGAGGTCCCGCTGGATGAGGAGCTGCGCGAAACTCTCCAAGAGCTCCAGGTCCTGCACAGTCAAGTTCCCAACATGAGCCACCCCGACGCGCCGGTCGGCGCCGACGAGGCATCCAACCGAGAGCTGCGACGCTTCGGGGAGCCCCCGCGCTTTGATTTCACCCCGCGCGATCACGTCGAGCTGGGGCAGATGCATGATCTCATCGACTTCGAGAGCGGGGCGAAGGTTACGGGGCAGAAGTTCTACTTCTTGAAGAACGAGGTCGTCCTGCTGGAGCAGGCTCTGGTTCGCTACGCGCTCGGCTTCCTCCGCGACCGTGGCTTCACGCTCTTCCAGACACCCGACCTCGCGCGCATCGAGGTGGCGGAGGGCCTCGGTTTCAACCCACGTGGAGAGGAGACCCAGGTCTACTCGGTTGCGAACGAGGATCTGGTCCTCATCGGCACGGCCGAGATCACGCTCGGAGGACTCCACCGCGACGAGATCCTCGAGGAGGAGAGCCTGCCGCGGCGCTATTGCGGACTCTCGCATTGCTTCCGCACCGAGGCTGGCGCGGCCGGACGCGCGGGAAAGGGCCTCTATCGCGTGCACCAGTTCACCAAGGTCGAGATGTTCGCCTTCACCCACCCCGACGACTCGGAGCCCGTGCATGAGGAGTTCGTGCACATCGAAGAGGAGCTCTTCAAGGGCCTCGAGATTCCGTTCCGCGTAGTGGACGTATGCACCGGGGATCTCGGCGCGCCTGCATACCGCAAGTACGACCTCGAGGCGTGGATGCCCAGCCGAGGCGAAGACGGGGATTGGGGTGAGATCACGAGCACATCCAACTGCACGGAGTTCCAGGCGCGAAGACTGAGCATACGCTTCCGCGATAGCAGGACGGGCAAGACCCGGTTTGTGCACATGCTGAACGGCACGGCGATCGCCATATCGCGTGCGCTGATCGCGCTGCTCGAGAACCACCAGCGCGCCGATGGCTCCATCGAGATTCCGAAGGTGCTCCGCGCCTACGCCGGCTTCGACAGGATTGGATGAGCGAGCAGCTGATCCTCGGCACAGCGGGACACATCGACCACGGTAAGACCGCGCTGGTTCAGGCCCTGACCGGCGTAGACTGCGATCGCCTCCCGGAGGAGAAGGCGCGGGGGATCACCATCGAGCTGGGCTTCGCTCAGTTGGACCTTCCGTCGGGCCGACGCTTGGGGATCGTGGATGTCCCCGGCCACGAGCGACTCGTCCGGACCATGGTCGCGGGCGCGACGGGTATCGACGTCGTGCTCTTCGTCGTAGCTGCAGACGAGGGGATCATGCCCCAGAGCCGCGAGCACCTGGCGATCTGCGAGCTGCTCGCGGTGGAGCGGGGCGTCGTCGCACTCACAAAGGTGGACGCCGTGACGCCGGATCTGATCGAGCTCGCCCGTCTCGAGATCGAGGAGGAGCTCGCCGGCTCGAGCCTGGCGGGCGCTCCGATCGTGCCGGTGTCGGCGCACCGCGGTGACGGTTTGGAGACGCTCTTGGCCGCCCTCGACGAGGTCGTCAACACAGCACCCCCCCGCACATTGCGGGACGGTCCAGCGTGGCTGCCGGTCGACCGGGTCTTCACGATGCGCGGCTTCGGCACGGTCGTCACGGGAACCCTTCGCGGCGCAGCGCTTCACGAAGGCAAAGAGGTGGAGGTCCTGCCCGAGGGCTCGCGGCAGCCGTTGCGCACGAAGATTCGCGGACTTCAGGTGCACGGCAGCACCGTCGAGCGTGCGCTTCCCGGTTCGCGCTGCGCCGTCAACCTGCAGGGCGTGGAGGTAGGTGCGGTTCCGCGGGGTAGCGTCATTGCCACACCCGGTCGCCTGGACTATCGGCCACGCGTGGACGTGGAGCTGACGCTGCTTGCTGGAGCGCCTCCGCTCCGCAACGGAACGGACCTCACCCTGCACATCGGCACCAGCGAGCGAACCACGCGATTGGTCTTACTCGAGCATGAGCGGATCGAGCCCGGCCAGCGGTCTCTCGCGAGCCTGCGGTTCACAAGGCCCGTGGTGGCCGTCGAGGGAGATCGCTTCATCCTGCGCGGCTTCAGCCGCATACCGGACGCCGGCTGGACGATCGGGGGCGGGCGGATCCTTGATGCCGCGCCCCCGCGTTCGCGACGCCCGCGCGCAGAGCGCGTGGCCGACCTGCGCATGATGACGTCGGGCGATCGCGGCGCCGCCCTCACCGCCCGCATCAAGCAGGCCAAGCTTCGTGGCGTACGGGAGGAAGAACTTCTGCGCCAGGTGCGTTCTCTCGAGGGAATCAAGGGAGTCCGAGTGGGTACGGATCGCTGGCTGGATCCGGATGCGTTCGAGTCGCTCGTCCGGC
>DAOVBF010000112.1 GCA_030673955.1 Deltaproteobacteria bacterium | reverse complement strand
GCACCGCGCTTCGAGAGCCGATTGAGCTCCGTCTGTAGCTCTCCGCGTCCGTGGCACTCGAGCACCGGACGGTACGCCGGCGTCGAGCCATAGAACGCGATCTGCGCCTTGGCGGTTGTCTTGGCTCGCTCCAGCTCCTCCTCGGTCGAACCCGCCGCAACGATGACCTGACACGCGATCTCGAACGCCTCCCGAGCGCGGCCGGCGCTGGCGAGGCCCCGCTCGAGGGCGGGGAGCGAGACCGACCGGACGAACTCGGGGGTATGGAAGGGGTGAACGAAGAATCCATCCGCTACCTCGCCCACCACCTCGGTCATCTTTGGTCCAACCCCCGCCACGAAAATCCGGGGAAGCCCGTGCGGATTCGGACCGGGGTTGAATAAGGGCGTCATGAGCGTGTGCGTGTAGAAGTCTCCGCGAAAATCGAGCTTCTCGCCCTCCTGCCAGGCTCTCCAGATCGCACGAATCGCCAGCACGAGCTCGCGCATGCGCGCGGCCGGCCTGGACCAAGGGGAGCTAAAGCGCTTCTCGATGTGTGGTCGAATCTGCGAGCCGAGCCCGAGGATGAAGCGACCTCGCGAGTGCAGCTGCAGGTCGTAGCCGAGGTAGGCCAGTGTCATCGGGTTGCGAGCGAAGGCGACCGCGATCGCCGTAGCCAGCTCGAGACGCTCGGTGTGCTCTGCCGCGACCGCCAGCGGCAGAAAGGGGTCGTGCGGTCCCTCGAGTGTGAAGCCGCCATCGAAGCCGATCTCCTCGAGCTGACGCGCGGCCGGACCCGCGTCCCCGGGGTTCGTGACCAGAATCGCTCCGTCGATCTTCAAGGCCGGTATCCTCCTTCGAAGGCTAGGTCTCGGGTGCTCCAGTCTACGCGTACCGCGCCGGTGTGAACAAGCAAGATTGTTGTCATGGCCCTGCGGTGGTATAAAGCCCGCGAATCGGTCCGCCAAGAGCCCGAACCGACCTGATCGAGAGGGGAGACCGGGGCCGTGTCTCAGCTTGGCTTTTACAAGTTTGCAGAGAGGGATCCCGAAAAGCTGGCTCTCGTGGATCCCGATCGCCGCAAATGGAGCCGCGGCGAGCTGCTGGCCGCCACCAACCGCATCTGTCACGGCCTCCGTGCTCTCGGACTGGAGAAGGGAGACTGCATCGCGGTGGTGCTTCCCAACTCCGCCGAGATGATCCAGCTCTACCTCGCGGTGTTCCAGTCGGGGATGTACCTGACACCCATCAATCACCATCTGGCGGCTCCCGAGATCGCCTACATCGTCGAGGACAGCGAGGCAAAGCTCTTCGTGGGGGCCGAGCGTTTCTCCGAGATCTGCCGGGGCACGGTCGACGCGCTCGGCTTGGCCGGGGAACGCCTCTTCTCCCTGGGGGAGGTGCCGGGTTTTCGGAGCTTCGGCGAGATCGGCGCCGGGCAACCGGATTCACTGCCCGAAGAGCGTAGCGTGGGACAGGTCATGAACTACACATCGGGCACGACGGGCCAGCCCAAGGGCGTGCGTCGGCCACTCGCGCCGGTCGACCCCGACCCTGTGGCGACGCTCATGACCGCCTTCCTCGCGATGTTCGGGCTCAAGGCGGAGGACGAGAACGTCCACATCTGCGGCTCACCGCTCTACCACACGGCCGTGCTGGTTTTCGCGACCACCTCGCTTCATTTCGGCCATGCGCTGGTGGTGATGGATAAGTGGCGTCCGGAGGACATGCTCGAGCTGATCGACCGCTATCGGGTCACCTCGAGCCATATGGTGCCGACGCAGTTTCACCGCCTGCTGAGTGTGCCGGAAGACATTCGCTCGAAGTACGACGTCTCATCACTGCGTTCCATGGTGCACGCTGCCGCTCCCTGCCCGATCGAGACCAAACGGAAGATGCTTGAGTGGTGGGGTCCCTCGATCTACGAGTACTACGCCGCCACCGAGGGAGGTGGCACGATCGTTTCGCCCCAGGAATGGCTCGAGTATCCCGGCACGGTCGGACGGGCGTGGGCGGGCTCTGACATCAAGATTTTCGACGACGACGGTAACGAGCTGGCGCCGAACGAGACGGGAACGGTCTTCATGAAACTGGGGCAGGCCGGCTTCGAGTACAAGGGCGACAAGAAGAAGACCGCATCGAGCCGCCGCGGCGAGTACTTCACCGTGGGTGATATCGGATACCTCAACGATGAGGGCTATCTCTTCCTCTGCGACCGCAAGACCGACATGATTATTTCGGGCGGCGTGAACATCTATCCGGCCGAGATCGAGGCGGTGCTCCACCAGCACCCGAAGGTCGCGGATGTCGCGGTCTTCGGGATCCCGCACCCGGACTGGGGAGAGGAGGTGAGGGCGGTGGTCGAGCCCGTGGAGGATGTCGAGGTCAGCTCGAGCCTCGCCGAGGAGATCCTCGCGTTCTGTGCGGACAAGCTTGCGAAATTCAAGACCCCGCGTAGCATCGACTTCATCGACGAGATGCCGCGCGACCCGAACGGGAAGCTCTACAAGCGGAAGCTGCGGGATCCCTACTGGGAAGGCCGAGAGAGGGCGATCTGATGGACTTCGCGTTCAGTGAAGAGCAAGATGAGTTTCGCGAGACGCTGCGGCGTTTCTTCGAAGAGAAGTCCGCCTCCAGCGAGGTGCGACGCCTGATGGAAACGCGCGAGGGCTACGATGCTGGCCTCTGGAAGCAGATGGCCGGCGAGCTGGGCCTCCAGGGTCTGCACATCCCCGAGGACTACGGCGGTCAGGGTTTCGGCTTCCTCGAGCTCAGCATCGTGCTCGAGGAGATGGGGCGAGTTCTCTTCTGCGCACCCTATTTCTCGACGGCGTGCCTGGCCACCAACGCGGTCCTGAATGCCGGTAGCGAGGTGCAGAAGCAGGCGCTGCTCCCGGGTATCGCTTCCGGTGATACGGTGGCAACTCTCGCTATGATCGAGGAGGCGGGAGACTGGGAGCCCGGCTCGATTGCGCTGGTGGCTCGCCCGGACGGCGACGGTTTCCGGCTCAGCGGCGTCAAGACGCCCGTCACCGATGGTCACACGGCGGATCTGATTATTGTCGCGGCGCGTCTCGAGGGTACACAAGAGCGCGACGGACTCATCCTGCTAAGCCTCCGCTCGGACGCCGATGGGCTGCGTGCTATGCCTCTCGAGACCCTGGATCTGACGCGCAAGCAGGCGCGTCTCGAGTTCGCTGACGTTCGTGTGGACCTGCTGGGGCAGCCCGGCGCCGCGGCGGAAGCCCTCGCCCGAACCCTCGACCAAGCCGCGGTGTTGCTCTCTGCGGAGAGCGCGGGAGGTGCCGAGCAGTGCCTCCACACAGCGGTGGATTACGCCAAGGTTCGCGTCCAGTTCGGCCGTCCGATCGGCTCCTTTCAAGCGGTGAAGCACAAGTGCGCCGAGGTGCTGCTGGAGGTGGAGAGCGCCAAGGCCGCCGTCTACTGGGCCAGCTGGGTTGCTGCGCAGAACGAGGAGGAGCTCGCACAGGCCGCGAGCATCGCGAAGAGTCTCAGCAACGACGCCTATCTACGCGCCGCCGCCGAGAGCATCCAGATCCACGGTGGCATCGGTACCACCTGGGAGGCCGACCCGCAGCTCTACTTCAAGCGAGCCAAGACCAACGACGAGCTTCTCGGCAGCCCGACCTATCACCGCAGCCGCATCATCGAGGGCATGGGCGTCTGATCCGGGTTTTCTCAGCTTCGCGGCAGCTTGTCGAACGGGACCTCGCGGTCACTGCTCGGCTCGCGCGGTAGCCCCAGCACGCGCTCTCCGCAGATGTTCTTCTGGATCTCATCCGTTCCACCTCCGATATGGATCGACGGCGCGAGGAGGAACTGATTCTGCCATTCGCCACGGCGGAGCATCGCCTCGGGTCCCGAAAGACGCAGGCCGATATCGCCGGCCTTCGTAATCATGCGTGCGATCGCGATCTTCATCACCGAGGCCTCGGCGTTCGGAATGACCCCCCGGCCGAGCTTCGTGACCACCCGCGCGTTCAGCAGCTCGAGTGCCTTTGTCCATGTGTAGACTCGGCCGAGCTCATCGCGCATCACATCGTCCACGCGCTGGCGGTTCGCCTTAGCGTGATCGAGGAGCAAGCCGAAGGAGAACAAGCGCTCGAGGCCTCCAATGGTCATGCGCTCGTTCATGAGCGTGGTCCTCGCGACACTCCAGCCGGCGCCTTCGGGGCCGAGGCGGTTCGCATCGGGCACGCGTATCTCGTTCAGGAAGACCTCACTGAAGTGCTCCCCTCCATCGAGCTGTCGCATGGACTGCACCTCAACGCCCGGCGAATGCATGTCGATGAGGAAGTACGTGATGCCCTTGTGCTTGGGCAGCTTGGGGTCGCTGCGCGCGAGCAGCATGCCCCAGTCAGAGTAGCTTGCGCCCGAGCACCAGGTCTTCTGGCCCGAGATGACCCACGCATCGCCGGACTTTTCGGCGCGCGCCGCGACATTGGCCAGGTCTGAACCGGCTCCGGGCTCGCTGAAAAGCTGGCACCAGATCTCTTCCGCCCCAAGAATGGGCTCCAGGAAGCGCGTTTTCTGCTCCTCGCTGCCGTGGGCAATGATCGTGGGCCCAGCCAGGCCGGTGCCCTGGAGGAAGAGCGACTCGCCGATCCCGATCCGCGCGAGCTCCTGGTTCCAGATGATTTGTTCGATGGGCCCGAGACCGCGGCCCCCGTACTCCTTTGGCCAGATGATCGAAGCCCAGCCGTGCTCGAAGAGCGTGCGCTGCCATTGCCTGGCCTGAGCCACCACCTGCTGCTCGTCGAAGTCCTCATGGCCATAGCCCGGGATCTTCTCGGGCGCGTGTGCTTCGAGGAAGGCGCGAGCCTCGGCTCGAAAGGCTGCCTCCTGGGGTGAGTCTCGAAAGTCCATGCCTCGCTCTCCTGACAGACGGGTGGCTCCCCCCGGAAGCTCCATCCGCAGGGGGGATTGGCAGGCATTCTACTTCGCTCCGCCCCGCCTTGCTGCGCTTGGCCGCCGCCCGGCTGTGTTTTGTAGCCAAATACCTACAGATGGAGCAGGGGGCTTTGAACGGTTTGGCGCAGAAACCCCACCACGATCGGCCGAAGTGCCTGTATGATGCTATTCGCGGCAGGGGAGCCGGGGGATGGCGGATCGAAAACCTGTGCTGCCGCGTGCTCTCGAAGTAGGGCCGCGGTGCTGGGGTGTTACGTATTGGACGGCTCCCGAAAGAGCGAAGCCCAGGGCGCCGAAGAGTGCCAAAGCCGGCGTGACCCGATCGCGCAAGGCGAGGCTCGAGATCCCCTGCTCACCGTGGAGGTGCTGGACGGCCTAGGCGTCGGCGTCTTCGTGCTCGCCCCGGACTTCCGGGTGGCTTGGTGCAACGCGGCCGCGGAGCGCTTCTTCGGTCTCCGGAGAGCCGAGCTTCTCGGGAAAGACCACCGTCAGCTGATCGGCGAGCGCCTGCAGTTCC
>DAOVBF010000280.1 GCA_030673955.1 Deltaproteobacteria bacterium | reverse complement strand
GAGAGCTCCTTCGCGAGCTTGATGCGCTGGGCCTCTCCGCCCGAGAGGGTCGTCGCCGACTGTCCCAGGTGGAGGTAGCCGAGCCCCACGTCGTGCAGCGTCTGTAGCGGACGGCGCACCGAGGCCACGTTCTCCATGAAGCTGAGCGCTTCCTCGACCGTCATGCCGAGCACGTTGGCGATCGTGCGGCCCTTGTAGGTGATCTCCAGGGTCTCGCGGTTGTAGCGTTTACCTCCGCACTCTTCGCAGGTGACGAAGATGTCGGGTAGAAAGTGCATCTCGATGCGCAGAACGCCGTCCCCCTGGCAGGCCTCGCAGCGCCCTCCCTTGACGTTGAAGGAGAACCGCCCCTTGCCGTAGCCGCGCACGCGCGCCTCCGGGACCTGGCTGAAGAGCTGTCGGATGCCGTCGAGGACGCCGGTGTAGGTGGCGGCGTTGCTCCGCGGCGTTCGTCCGATGGGCGCCTGGTTGACGTCGATCACCTTGTCGATGTGCTGGAGCCCGTCGATGCGTAGATGACGTCCCGGCCGTTCCTTGGAGCCGTAGATCTTCTGGGCGAGGGCGTGGTAGAGGGTATCGTTGACGAGCGTCGACTTGCCGCTTCCGGATACGCCCGCCACGACGGTGAACACGCCGAGGGGGATGCGAACCGTGATGTCGCGCAGGTTGTTCTCGCTGGCGCCCACCACGGTGACGAACTTGTCGGAGCCGGGGCGCCGGCGGCGGGGAACCGGGATCCTGCGTTTGCCGGAGAGATACGCGCCGGTCAAGGACTTCGGGTCCGCCGCGATCTCGTCGGCGGTGCCCTGGGCGACGACCTCCCCGCCGTGCCGTCCCGCGCCGGGACCCAGGTCGATCACGTGGTCGGCTGCCCGGATCGTCCCCTCGTCGTGCTCGACGACCAGCACGGTATTTCCCAGGTCACGGAGTGAGCAAAGTGTTTTCAAGAGCCGGTGGTTGTCGCGCGCGTGGAGACCGATCGATGGCTCGTCCAGGATGTAGAGCACCCCGACCAGCGCGGAGCCGACCTGGGTCGCCAGGCGGATCCGCTGGCCCTCCCCGCCCGAAAGCGTCCCCGCGCTGCGGCTGAGCGTGAGGTACTCGAGGCCCACGTTCTGGAGAAAGGACAGACGCTCCCGCAGCTCGCGCAGGATACGGCTCGCGATCTCGCGTTCTTGTTTCGTGAGCTTCAGGTTTTCGAAGACCTGAAGTGCCTGCGTGATGGTGAAACCGGTGACCTCATGGATGCGCATGCCGGCGACGCGCACCGCGCGTGCTTCGGGCCGCAGCCGCGCGCCCTCGCACTCTGGGCATTCCGTCATGCTCATGTAGCTCCGCAGGTCCTCGCGAATCGAGTCGCTCTCGGTTTCGCGATAGCGGCGGTCGAGATATCCCATCACGCCCGCCCAAGGTCGCGCGAAACGGAAGCGCCCTCGTCGGCCGAACTTGAAGAGCACCTCCTTGTTGCCGGTCCCGTACAGGATCTGCTTGCGGACACGCGCCGGTAGGTTTTTCCAGGGTTTGTCGAGGTCGAAGTCGATGTGGGCGGCGAGCGATCTGAGGAGGGCCGCGTAGTAGCGAGTGGCGCGACCCCGCCCCCTGAAGGCCGCGATGGCCCCGTCGGCGATGGATCGGCTCGGATTCGGTACGATCAGGTCCGGGTCGAAGTAATCGCGCGTGCCCAGCCCCGTGCACTCGGGGCAGGCGCCGTGGGGATTGTTGAACGAGAACATGCGCGGGTTGATCTCGGGATAGCTCGCACCACAATCCACGCACGCCGCCAGCTCCGAAAAGAGCAGCTCCCGTTTCCCGGGCCCGATGTCGATCTTCGTGAAGCCTTGGCTCGAGCGCAGCGCGGTCTCGATCGAGTCGGCGAGTCGCTGCTCCACCCCTGATCTGATGACGATTCGATCCACGACCAGGTCGATGTCGTGGCGCTTGTTTCGTTCGAGAGCCGGCGTGTCGTCCAGATCGTAGAGCTCGCCGTCGATGCGGACCCGGACGAAGCCCTGCTTGGCGAACTCGCGCAGCTCCCGGCGGTACTCACCCTTGCGGTCGCGGACCACGGGCGAAAGCACCTGAATCCGCGTGCCCTCGCCAAGCGCGAGAACTCGATTCACCATCTGCGGTATGGTCTGCGCCTGGATCGGCTTGTCGCATTCCACGCAGTGTGGAGTGCCGATCCGGGCGTAGAGCACACGCAGATAGTCGTAGATCTCCGTCACGGTGCCGACGGTGGAGCGCGGATTTCGGCTGGTGGTCTTCTGCTCGATCGAGATCGCCGGCGACAGCCCCTCGATCGAGTCGACGTCGGGCTTGGTCATCTGACCGAGAAACTGACGCGCGTAGGCGGAAAGACTCTCGACGTAGCGTCGCTGTCCCTCGGCGTAGATCGTGTCGAAAGCCAGGGAGGACTTTCCCGATCCCGAAAGCCCCGTGATCACGACGAGCTGGTTGCGCGGGATCCGAACGTCGATGGACCTCAGGTTGTGCTCGCGTGCGCCCCGAACGAGCAGCTCTTCCGGTCCCGAGCTCACGCCTCGCTCCTCCCCGGGCTCTCGTTTGTGGCGAGCTGTACGGCCAAGTGGATGGCCTCGACCATCGAGCCGGAGTCCGCGCTGCCCATGCCCGCGATGTCGAAGGCCGTGCCGTGGTCGACGCTGGTGCGGATGAGGGGCAGTCCCAGGGTGACGTTCACCGCGCGTCC
>DAOVBF010000101.1 GCA_030673955.1 Deltaproteobacteria bacterium | reverse complement strand
CCGACGACGCGATCCCGAGCGACATCCATCCCTCTCCGCCACTTAGGACCGAAGAGGAGAAGGCAACTTTGATCGGGACCACGGACGAGCGAGCTGAGCCCATAGGCTGACAGGCCTAGAGGTAGAACTGCCCCAGATCCTTGTGCCCATCAGAAGTGCACTTCCGGCAAAAGGATACCAGAATTCCTGGTTCTGCCAGGGGGCGGCGCCCACCGGCGTAACTTGCCGTCCTGCGGGCTTAAATCAGCCGTGAAGGCTCTGGGGCGGCTCCACCTCAGGCGGGAACTCCGCGAACGGGAACGGGCCGCGCGGTGTGGCAACGGTGCCGGACCGGCGCTCAGCGCTTTCGAAGGTTAGCGGGAAGCACGCGCTTGCGGAGACGAAGGGCCTTCGGCGTCACCTCGAGGAGTTCCTCATCCTCAATCCACTCGAGAGCGGACTCGATGGTGAGCCTGCGCGGTGGCGAGACGACGCTGGCCTCATCCCTCCCGGCAGCACGGATGTTGGTGAGCTTCTTCGCACGGCACACGTTCACGTTGAGGTCACTGACGCGTCGGCTCTCTCCGACCACCTGGCCCTGGTAGACGGGGACGCCGGGGCCTACGAACAGCGTGGCGCGCTCCTGGATGTTGCAGAGCGCATAGGGGGTCGTCTTCCCGGTCTCGGTGGCGACGATCGCCCCGACGCCGCGACCGTCGAGGGGCCCCGCGTGTGGCTCGTAGCCGCGCACGGTGCGGTAGAGAACGCCCTCGCCGCGGGTGTCCGTGAGGAATTCACTCCGGTAGCCGAAGAGCCCCCGACTCGGCACCACGAAGCGCAGGCACCGTCGGCCGCCGCGGATCTCCACCTCTTCGAGACGGCCCTTACGCAGGGCGAGCTTCTCCATCACCGCGCCGGCGTACTCCTGCGGGAACTCGGCGATCACGTCCTCCACAGGCTCGCACATGTGCCCGTCGATCTCGCGCGGGATGATCTCGGGCCGCGAGACGCTGAATTCGTAGCCCTCCCGCCGCATCGTCTCGATCAGCACGGCGATCTGCAGCTCGCCCCGACCCGCCACCTCGAAGGTGTCGCCCTGGTCCGTGTCCCCGACACGGATAGAGACGTTTCCGAGTGCCTCGCGGCGCAACCGCTCGCCGATCTGACGGCTGGTGACGAAGCGTCCGTCCTGGCCGGAAAACGGCGACGTGTTGACGGAGAAGCTCACCCTCAGGGTCGGTAGGTCCACGGCGATGCGGGGCAGGGACTCGGGGCGGGCCGGGTCGCAGACCGTGTCCCCGAGCTCGATGACGTCCAGGCCGGCGAGGATCACGATGTCGCCGGCCACGGCCTCTTCGAGCTCGATGCGCTCGAGACCGCGCGTGCCGAACAGTTTCGTCACGCGGAACGGCTCGGGGTCGCCGCGCTCCGGAACCCGAACGACGGTTGCGTTGCGCCTCAGCCGCCCGCGCTCGACGCGCCCGATCACGAGCCGGCCGAGGAACTCGTCGTAGCCGAGGGTCACCGCCTGGAACTGCAGTGGCCCATCGGGATCCACGTGGGGAGGAGGCGCGTGCTCGAGGATCGTGTCGAGGAGCGGCCCCAGGTCCTTCATCGGCCCCTCGGCGTCGAGCCCCGCGACACCCGCCTTGGCAGAGCTGTAGACCACCGGAAAGTCGAGCTGCTCGCTGTCGGCTCCGAGCTCCACCAGCAGGTCGAAGACCTCGTCCACCACCGCCGCGGCGCGCTGCTCGGGTCGGTCGATCTTGTTCACGACGAGAATGGGCCGCAGCCCGTGTCCCAATGCCTTCTGGAGCACGAAGCGCGTCTGCGGCATCACCCCCTCGACGGCGTCCACGAGCAACAGCACCGCGTCCACCATTCCGAGCACGCGCTCGACCTCTCCGCCGAAGTCCGCGTGCCCCGGCGTGTCCACGAGCTGGATGCATACGCCCTTCCACTCGATGGACGTGGCCTTGGAGAGGATCGTGATGCCGCGCTCGCGCTCCAGGTCCCCGCTGTCGAGGGCCTGGTCGGGCAGCGCCTGGTGCGCCCGGAGGACGCCGGTGCACCGGAAGAGCCCGTCGACGAGAGTCGTCTTTCCGTGGTCCACGTGCGCGATGATCGCCAGGGTGCGAACCTCCGCGCGGGTCGCAGGTGCCGGTTCGGGGCTGCTCATGTGGGCGCGGAGCTTAGCGGACACACTCGGAAAAGACCGCCCCGCGGCGGTGGTGGGCAGCCTGGCCGGTCCCTGGAGCGCCCCGCTACCGGATCTGCCGGATGATCGTCTCGGCCACCTCCTCGACGGAGAGCAGCTCGGTGTCGATCTCGTGATGCGCCGCGGCTCGATACAGCGGCAGACGCTCGGCCAGCACCTCTTCGATCTCTTCGAGGAAGGACTTCGCACCGGTGAGGGATGGCCGGTTTGCGCTGTCCCCGATCCGTGTCTGGATGGCGTCTACAGATGCCTTCAGCCAGAAGAGGCGGCCGTTGCGGGCCAGGTGCCTGACGTTTTCCTCCCTCAGAACGACTCCGCCACCCGTGTCGAGGATCAGGTTGTCCTTCGCGGAAAACCTCGCGGTGATTTCCGATTCCAGATCGCGAAACCAGGACCAGCCGTGTTTCTCAACGATTTCCGCGACCGAAAGGCCGGCTTCCCGCTCTATCTCCTCGTCCAGACTGACAGCCCGCATGGGTAGCTCTTGGGCGAGTCGGGCTGCCACGACGGACTTGCCGGCTCCCCGATATCCGATCAAGACGACGTTCATCAGGGCTGCTTCGCTTCCGCTAGCCGCTCGTCAGATGATCCAGGACGACCCCGCGCATGAGGTCCCTCGGGGCGCCTCGACCGGTCCACTTCTCGAACTGGATCATCGCTTGATTGACGAACATTTCGATTCCCGGGATCACCTTGAGTCCCCTGGCCTCCGCATCCCTCAGGAGCCTGGTCTGATACGGGTTGTACACGATGTCCATCACGGAGAGATCTTCGTGCAATAGTCCGGGTGGGACCAGGCTTACGCCGACCTTCGGGTGCATCCCGATGGGTGTTGCGTGAATCAGTACGCTGCTATCTGCAAGATGCCGGGCGAGGCTCTCTTCGGTCAGCAGGCACGCGGTCACATCGATCCGGGTGCTTCCTCGCAGATCGCTCGCCAGCTTCTGCAGCTCATCCTCGAGGACCCCCAGGAGCGTGAGAGAAGAAGGGGGATCGTCGTGCACCAGGTTGAATGCGATAGCGCGGGCCGCTCCACCCGAGCCGAGGACCAGCACCTTCTGGCCGCCAGGGTCAACGCCGGCGTCGCTGAGGGCCCTGCGAGCGCCTGGACCGTCGCTCCCCGAGCCGACGAGCTTCCCATTCTCGTTCACCACCGTGTTGATCGAGCCGATCTGCCGGTCGACCTCCTCGATCTCATCCACGAAGTCGAGGATGGTGACCTTGTGGGGGATCGTGACGCTCAGCCCCCTGAAGTTCTCGAGGGCACGGATGCCGCGCACCGCCGAACCGACGTCTTCGACACGAAAGGCCAGGTAGACGAAATCGAGCCCCAGCTCCGCGAAGGCGCGGTTGTGCATGGCGGGAGACAGGGAGTGCTCCACCGGGTTTCCGATCACCGCACATAGCTTCGTACGGGACGTGATCTCGGCGATCGACCTCATGACGGCATCCAATGGTGCCCCGGTACTGGTTGGATTTCAAACGCAGGCATCCCGGGGGGCGCCGGGCTCGCGATCCAGACTTCTCGCCCGGGCCGCGCCTATAATCGCCGCGCGGTACGCGACCCCATTGGGTGGAGGATCGAAGAGGAAGGAGGCAAGCGATGAAGCGAACCCTTCGGCACGCGCTGTGGGCCTGCACCACGTGCCTCGCCCTCAGCGCGGCGCCAGCGGCGTGGGCGAGCGAGGCGGGGCAGCCCGAAGCGATCGACAACATCCCGAAGCTTACGGTGCGGGGCGCAGCCGAGCTTCACAAGCCCGCCGATCGGCTGTTGCTGCACGTGGGGGTCGTGACGGAGGACCCGGCAGCCACCACGGCCCTGCAGGAGAACAGTCGCCGCATGGAGGCCGTGATCAACGCTCTCGAGAAGGCTGGGCTGAGCGAGCAGGAGTACGAGACCGGGCGCTTCAGCGTTCGCCCCGTCTACTCGAGGCGGCCGCGGAACGCGAGCCCCGAGTGGCACCCACAGATCACCGGTTACGAGGTGACCAACTCGCTGTCTGTCCGGACGAAGAAGCTCGAGCTGGCGGGCCGGCTGATCGAGGCGGCTAACGGGGCCGGAGCGAACTCGATCGACGTCAACTTCGATCTAGCTGACCCCCGAACGCACCGCGCCGAGGCCATCGCCACCGCGACGGCGAACGCCAAGGCGGACGGTGCAACCCTGGCCCAGAGTGCAGGGGTCCGGCTCATCCGCATGCTCTTGATCAACCTGGATCAGGCGGGCTGGCGCCCACCGGTACCGAGGAGGAGCCGCGGGATGGCCATGGCGGAGTCCGCAGCGGTGGCGCCGCCCATCCGGCCCGGTGAGGTGACCGTGACCGCAGCCGTCACCATCGTCTACGAGATCGAGGGAGCGGAAGATGACTGAGCCGATCCAGCTCGAGCCGCTCAAGCCGTGTCCAGCCTCGAGTGACTGGGCCTATATCGCAACGAATACGGGCCTCTGGCTGCTCGGGGCATTCGGGATGTTCTGGATGACCAGCCACGTCCTCCTGAACCTGGCCATGCCCACAGCATACTTGGTTGTGAACTTTGTCTTCTTCTGGCGGGTTTTCCCAAAGATGGTCTGTGCGGGTTGCGCATACCATCACCCCGACCTATCGCCAGAGGAATACCTCGCCGGGTTCAAAGATCGCTTTGTGACGGCCCTCAAGCGCTGGTACAAGGTGTGGGTGGTGATCGGCTGGGGCTGGCCGATCGCGGCGATGACGACGATCTACCTGGTATCCGGCAAGCCCGTTGTCCTGGTTTCGCTCCTGGTGTTCCTGTTCATTTCGTTTGGAGTATTCCTGCCCGTTCTTTCCGCCACAGCATGCGAGCGAGTAGACGGGCATGGGAGGAACACGCTCCATGGAATCCTCGCGTGCCGACCCTCGCTTCCGAACGGTTCGGAGCGGTCTCCTGGTGGTATTGCTCGGCGCGGGGCTGGTTGCATCGGAAGCCCTAGGGAGGGACAACATGAAGACTGTCGAGTTGCCCGAGCCGAAAACGGATGGCGACGTCTCAGTCGAGATGGCTCTACAGCAGCGTCGATCCATACGCGAATATCGGCCGGATCCTCTGACACTCGGCGAGGTTGGCCAACTCCTGTGGGCTGCACAGGGTGTCACGGACTCGGCGGACGGCTTGAGAACGGCACCCTCTGCGGGCGCGCTCTACCCGTTGGAGGTATACCTGGTTGCGGGCAACGTCGAAGCGCTGTCGGACGGCGTTTATCGCTACGAGCCCCGTCGGCATCGACTCGGTAAGATCGGCGATGGCGACCGACGTGGGGAGCTCGCCAGGGCGGCCCTCGACCAATCCAGCGTCTCCGACGCTCCCGCGGTGCTCGTCTTCTCGGCCGTCTATCAGCGCACCAAGGCGAAATATGGCG
>DAOVBF010000121.1 GCA_030673955.1 Deltaproteobacteria bacterium | reverse complement strand
CTTTACGGCGTGGCACGAGGCCGGCGGCCCTGCGCAGGCGGGAGAGTGTCAGGCCTGCGAGTGAGGGATCCAAGCTAGTGCTCCGGGAAATCGTGTCGCTGCTGCTGCGCGTCGGCCTCGGCGCCTTGTTCCTGTACGCGGGCGTGCTGAAGATGCTCGACGTCCAGGGGTTTGCCGTCGACATCGCCAACTACCGCGCCGCGCCGAGCTTCCTCGTGCCGCTCATGGCGGCGACCCTGCCCGGGATCGAGATGGCCTGCGGCGTCTGCCTGCTCGTGCCCCGGACGCTGCGTGCGGCGGCGTGGCTGACCGCGGTCATGCTGGCTGGCTTCACACTCGCGGTCGCACAGGCCCTCGCCCGGGACATCAACATCGAGTGCGGCTGCTTCGGCAGCTTGCGCGATCCCGTCACGGTCCTCACGCTCGCACGCGACGTGGCGCTCCTCAGCTGCGCCGCGCTCCTGATCTGGCTGACCCGCGATAAGCCCAAATGGGCCGTAAGCTGAGATCGTCAGGGCGGAAGTAGCGGCAGCTGCGATCGGTCCCCGGACCCAGAGGTGGTGTGATACGGTCGGGCGCGGGCGGGTGACATGGGGCGCACGCACGAAGACGGAGGAAGCCCGATGCTCTTCGAGGGAATCCGAGTCGTCGAGATGGGTGTCTGGGTCGCCGGCCCGGCGGTGGGCGGCCTCATGGCGGACTGGGGCGCAGACGTCGTCAAGATCGAGCCGCCGGGCGGTGATCCGATGCGGTTTGTGGGCCCGATCGTCGTGGGCCTGGACCTGCCGTCGAGTCCACCCTTCAACCTCGATAACCGGGGCAAGCGCTCGATTGTCCTCGACCTCAAGCAGGAGGGAGGGTGCGACATCGTCCGCAGGTTGATCCGCAGGGCCGATGTGTTCATCACGAACTATCGAGCCGGCGCACTCCAGCGCTTGGGTCTCGATTACGTCTCGCTCTCGCGGGAGAACCCACGCCTCATCTACGCGCATGTCACCGGGTACGGGCAGGAGGGCCCCGACTGCGGCCGGGCCGCCTACGACATCGGTGCCTTTTGGTCGCGCACGGGGATCGCACACCTCCTCACGTTGGCCGGCTTCGAGGAGCCCATTCCTTCGCGCTTCGGGTTCGGGGATCACATTGCCGCCACACACGCTCTCGGAGGTATTGCGGCCGCACTCTTTCATCGCGAGCGCAGCGGTGAGGGGCAGCTCGTCGACGCGTGTTTGCTGCGTAGCGGCGTCTACGCAGTGGGCAGCGATATCTGCTCGCAGCTCGAGTTCGGGTTGGTTTCCTCAGCGGGGCCGCGTCGCGAGTCGATCGCTCCTACGGTCACGCACTACCGCGCGGGAGACGGACGCTGGGTCTGGCTGCTCGGCCTCGAGGCGGACCGCCACTGGCCGCGGCTATTGGAGGCGCTCGAGCGGACCGATCTCGTGCATGAGCCGCGCTTCGTCTCGGCCGCCGCACGACGCGAGAACGCGGCCGCGCTGATGGCGATCCTCGATGAGGAGTTTGCAAAGCGCCCGCTTGCAGAGTGGGTCGAGCGCTTCGACAAGGCGGACGTCTGGTGGGCTCCGGTCCAGGCACCCGAGGAAGTCGTCAGGGATCCTCAGGCCATCGCCTGCGGTGCATTCGTGGATATGCCCGGGCCGGGCGGCGAGGGAACCGTTCGCAGCGTTGCGGGCCCGGTCCGTTTCAGCCGTGCTGATACGACGCCCCGTGCCGGCATCCCACAGCTCGCGGAGCACACCGAGGAAGTCCTGCTCGAAGCGGGCTTTCCCGAGGAAGAGATCCAGCAGCTCCGCGATCAGGGTGTACTCGGCTGAGATCCAGCGGCGCACTCGTCCGTGCTCCGCTAGCTCTTGCCTTCGTGGGTACGACCTGAGGTTAATTCTCCACAGCCACTCGATTTGCTTGGTGCGCGCAGCCTCATGCGTCATGAAGTCATGACGATGTAGAGGGACGTGACGGCGGCGGACGACACCAGCTCACAGACGCCCGGCCTGAGAGCCACGATCGTGATCACCGGGCTCTTACTGGCGGCAGCCGCCCACTACACCTGGACGTCGTACGCTCTGCCGATCACGGTCGGCTACGACACCAGAGGGCACCTGGAGTACATTGCGACCCTCGTTGACCAGCATCGTCTGCCGCACCCGCTCGAGGCCTGGTCCACTTTTCATCCGCCGCTCTACTACCTGTTGGGGAGTGTGGTGTCTCTGCCCGGGCGGCCGGCTTGGAATGCCCTGGCCCTGCGCTCCATCGGCGCACTCGCGATGCTGGCGGCAGGTCTTGTGAGCTTCCGGCTCGTGTTGCGCCTTCGCGGGAGTCTGGCCGTGGCGAGTATCGCCAGCGCGCTCGTGCTTTTCGTCCCGTGCTCTCAGTTCGCAGCAACGATGGTGGGGAACGAGGCGCTCGGAGCAGGCCTGGCGGCCTTGGCGCTGCCCTCGCTCGTGACGTTGCAGTCGAACCCGCGGCATCTCCGGGCGGCGGGCTTCGCGGGCCTGATGGCGGGGCTCGCACTCGCCACCAAGTTTACGGGCCTCTTCGTGGCCGTGGCCTGCGTGGTGCCGTTTTGCCGCCTGGATTGGGATCGACGCATGTTGGGCTCACTCTTGCTGTGTGCGCTCGTCGGCGCGAGCGTAGCCGCCCCCGTTTACGTGAGAAACCTCGTGCTCACCGGCAGTCCGATCCCGATGACGCGGGAGCTCGAGCCGGTGAAGGCCGTGGAGGATCTCTTTACCCTGCGCGAGCGTCGGGTCTGGGACTATCTCTGGTTCGACCCCGGCTGCCTCCTCCGGCCGTCCGCTTTCCAGGTGGCGGGCTCGCCGACGGCGACCAACACGCTGAACCCCGCGATGACGAACATTTGGGGGCTCACCTATGCATCCGTCTGGTACGACGCACACAAGCACCGCCTGAGCGGCCGGTTCCACCGTGACGGCGTCCTGTGGGGGCCGCTGCTGGCCGGGCTCGGGCTGGTTCCCACAGCGCTCGTACTCGCAGGCTTCGTGTTGGCGCTGCGCGATTTCCTCCGCCGACGGGGACGCACACCCGAGGCGCCGTTCGTTGTCATGGCATCCGTGGCACTACTCAGCTTCATCGCCTTCACCTGGAGGGTCCCGACGGTCGCGGCGGTGAAGGCCTCGTACATGCTCCCGCTGGTGGTTCTCGCCGCGGTCTTCTTTGCGCGCGCACTCGCCGGACTCAACGCGCGCGCGTGCAGGGCGCTGTTGTGGAGCTCGGCCGCGGCGGCGATGAGCTCGGCCGTGGTGTTCGCGCCCGGTCTCGTCTTCCCGCTGGAAGAGGCGACCCCGAATTCCATCCCTGCGCGTGTCGCGATCAAGGGGTTCCCATCGGGGCTTGAACAGATCGGGCAAGAGCTGCAGGGGGCGGCGCCGGGGCGCTGGATGGAGAACGTGAGGGCAGCCTCGGCTCCGGACGGGCACGTGCGGTGGCGGCTCGAGGCCTACCCTTTAGCGGACATGAACCCATCCGCAGCCGCGGCCTGGTGCATGTACGTTGGAGAACGGATGGGTGTCCATCTTCCCGAGCGTCCATGGGTGGTGCTGATCTGGCATCGGGGAAAGCTCGCTGCGAGCTGCACTGAGGGACTGCCACTCGATGACGTGCCGACGGGGACGTCCTAGACGCTGGTGCCGATCCGCGCAGTCCCACCGCCTTCTCTTGCGCACGGACTGTGGCGGCGGGTCGGGGCTGAGCTCTGCGGAGCGATGTCTCTCCGGCGAGGCGAGATTCGCCGCTCACTCGAGGGGGTAGAGGACGAAGATGGTTGTGGACCAGATGGC
Source organism: Deltaproteobacteria bacterium (assembly GCA_030673955.1). Lineage (GTDB taxonomy): Bacteria > Myxococcota_A > UBA9160 > SZUA-336 > SZUA-336 > SMWZ01. Next base: position 1,372 of record DAOVBF010000121.1, on the reverse strand, counting down.
GTGCGTCACGATGGGGGTCCAGAGCCCGCGCGTCCAGAGGCGGAGCAGCGTCCACACAAGGCCGCAGGAGAGGGCCACCGCCAGAACGATCCATGAGCCTCCGGCTGCCAGCGTGACGATGTAGAGCAGCAGCGCTCCAGCCACCGCCTTGGAGTTGGACCACCGGGCTCGGAGCGCATCGAAGATGGCGCCGCGCCATAGCAGTTCTTCGACCGCCACGATGACGAGCAGCGCAGGCAGCGCACTTGCCATCGCTACCCCCGTTTCTCGGTAGATCTGCGCCACCTCCGCTCGCAGCGTCGCGATCAGAGCGGCACCGAGCGCGTAGGCGGGGTAGGTGAGGAGCGCCATCAGCCCGCCCGCCACCAGGCCGAGCGCAATGTCGCGGGAGCGTGGGGTCAACAACTTGCGCGCCCGTGCCCCACCGATCCAGATGAGCACCACAGCAACGAGAGCCGCGTAGACGCTGAGCCAGAGGAGGATCTCCTCACGCTCGACAGCCCCGAACACGACCGCCCAGCCGAGGGCCACGAGTAGCAGTGGACCGAGCCGGGGTCTCTGCTCGCCGTGCATTGGCATTCTCACGTCGCCTTTGATTGTTTAGGGATGTCCGTTGTTAGCGCGAGTTACGAGCCAGGTCCAGTAGTGGAGATAATCGAGGTCGGCGACTGCTTCAACCGCGGCGATGCCTTCGGGCTAGGCGATCGCGGCGAGTCATGCGCTGGAGCTAGAGCACGGTCATATGCTCGACCCACACGAGCTCGCAGGCGCCGTGCCCGACATCCTTCCGCGTGAGCGAGGACTTCCAGCGCCAGCCGTCGCTGGCGTGAACGGAGACCAGAAAGCCCGAGAACCCCACCAGGCTTCCCTTGCGCGCCTGTTTGAGGGCTGTCATGGCCTCTTCGTTCCCCGGAATCAGATGCATGTTCGCGCTGTGGGAAGCAATCACAGCTTTTGGAATCGGCAGGTCATCGGCCCGCCAGTGATAAAAACGTCCGCCTTGCGAGATCTTGATTTCGTCGAGCACCGCTTCGTTCGACATGGGGCCCCATCCCAGGGCCAGGTCGATGGGCGAAAGCTCGGCCTCTCGTCCCAGCCAGTAGCGTTCCTTGCTGAGCACGCGTGCCTCGACCTCGAAGGTCGCCAGGGGGGTGATGGTATAGCCCTGCCACTCGAAGGGCTCGGGGTTCGGGATGCGGCGCTGTTGCGGCAGCGTGGGGGCGATCACGCCGGCCCCGTGACGGATCTCGGATGAGCTCTCTTGGTAAAGAACCACGATGACAGCAATGATTCCAAGCCAGATCAGTTTCGTACGCATCGCTCATCCATGCGCAGTTCGACCTCGCGAACTTGCAGATCGACCGCGGGCTCG
>DAOVBF010000133.1 GCA_030673955.1 Deltaproteobacteria bacterium | reverse complement strand
CATCGAGGCCTGGATGGCCGCGCCGATCGCCACCACCTCGTCCGGGTTCACGCCCTTGTGCGGCACCTTGCCGAAGAAATCCGCGACCAGCTTCTGGTCCAGCGGCATGCGCGTCTGCCCGCCCACGAGCAGCACCTGGTCGATATCGGAGGGCTGGAGGTTTGCGTCATCGAGGGCACGGCTGCAGATTCCTCGCGTACGCTCCAGGAGATCCCTCACGAGCTCCTCCAGCTCCTGGCGCTGAATCACGACACTCAGATGCAGCGCCTGGCCATCGGCATCCGCCGCGATAAAGGGGAGGTTGACCTCGCTCGACGTCACCTCCGAGAGATCGCACTTGGCCTTTTCGGCGGCGTCCTTGAGCCGCTGCAGCGCCATGGCGTCGTCGCACAGCGAAATCCCTTCCTGCTCCTCGAACTTCTGGAGCAGGTACTCAACGATCTTCCGGTCGAAGTCCTCCCCGCCCAGATTCGTATCGCCGGCGGTCGAGAGCACCTCGATCACACCGGCGCCGAGCTGCAGGATCGAGATGTCAAAGGTGCCGCCGCCGAGGTCGTAGACCGCGAGGCGTTCGCTCTCGTTGCGGCCCATGCCGTAGGCCAGCGCAGCCGCGGTCGGCTCGTTGATGATGCGCAGCACCTCGAGCCCCGCGATCCGACCGGCGTCACGCGTGGTCTGGCGTTGGGCGTCGTTGAAGTGGGCCGGAACCGTGATCACCGCCTGTTGGACCGTCTCCCCCAGGTACTCCTCGGCCACCCGCTTCATCTCGCGCAATATGATTCCAGAGACCTCGGGAATGGTGTAGACGCGGTCCGCCACCCGAACGCGAGCATCGTTATTGGGGCCTGCAACAAGCTCGTAGGGCAGCAAGTCACACGCCTTGGTCACCTCGGGTGAATCGAAGTCGCGCCCGATCAGGCGCTTAGCCGCGAAAACCGTATTCTTCGAGTTGGTGATCGCCTGCCGTTTCGCGAGGTGGCCGACCAAGCGCTTGCCATCCTCGGTTACCGCGAACATCGAGGGCGTGGTCTTGTACCCCCCTGTGTTGGGGATCACGACGGGTTGGCCATCCTCGATCATCGCCACGCACGAGTTCGTCGTTCCTAGGTCAATTCCGATCACACGGCTCATTCTCTTGCTCCGGCGAAGTCCCCGCCCTACGGGCGCGCAAGCTCCGCTTTTACCTCCTCATCTAGTGGGTCCAGCTCCCAGGCCCGCTGGAACTCCTTGCGCGCCTCGCTCGGCCGTTTCGCGGCCCTGTAGACCCGGCCCAGGGTCAGTCGGAAGCGAGGGTTGTCATCGTCGAGAGAAACAGCGCACTCGGCGAACTCGAAGGCCTTGGCCAGATCGCCGACTTCCAGCGAGAGCAGCGCCACCTGGGCCGCCAGCTCCGCGTCCGTCGGTTGAAGCTTGGCTGCCTCCTCGAGAAACGGAAGGGCGGCGTCAGCTTCGTTCCGCGCCAGAAGGGCCTCCGCCTTGCGCCGAAGCTCCGCTGTCCGTTCGGCGTTGGCGTGCGGCAATAGATCGGCCAACGCGTCGTGGTAGGACTGCTCGCGCGGGTCGAAGGCCATCGCGAGCCGCACGAGGTCGACGGCACGTAGCCAATCTCCGCGCTGCTTCTGGAGCAGCGCCTCCTGGAAATGGCGACGCGCCTTCTGCCGGCCGATTTCGACCTGTTGCTCCAGCCGACGCAGAACCGCGTTGGGTGATCGCAGGCCGCCGCGGGCGCGCAACGAGGGGCCTGCTGCTGCGGCCCTGCGTGACGCCTCGAGCCGCTTGTCGTAGTCGCTGCGCAGCCGCGGATCCCTCAGCACCTCGTGCGCGACTACGATGCGCTTGTAGATCTCGGTGAGCAGATCCTGGTAAGGGCCCATCCGCTTGCTGAAATATCGATCGGGGTGGAAACGCTTCGAACGCTCGAAGAACGCCTCGCGAATCGCGGCCTCGTCCACATCATGAGCGACCTCGAGCACCTCGTAGTAACTCATGCTCAACAGCGCGCGGGCGAACCCGCGGATCTCCGCCTGCAGCTCGCCCGGAATCTCGACGGACGGGTTCGCTTCCGACGCAGACGTCAAGGCATCGGCTGCGTCGCTCGGACCAGCTACCCCGGGCTCGTCCGGGGGGCCGTTTTCAGGGTGCGAGTGAGAGCCCATCCGGTCTCCGCAGAAAAGCGCATCTCGGAACCCAAGTTAACGGGAATACGGAGAGAAAAATTGAGGCGAAACGGCGATGAAAGACGCGTCTGGGTCGATCCGTTCAGAGTTAGGCGCCGGCCAGGAGCGCCTCCAGAATAGCCTTCTGGGCGTGAAGCCGGTTCTCCGCCTGGTCGACGACCAGAGAGCGCGGGGACTCGAGCACCTCGGCCGTGATCTCCTCCCCGCGGTGCGCCGGCCCGCAGTGGAGGATACGGACATCCGAGGGAGCTGCGGACAAGAGCGACATGTTGACCTGGTAAGACGCGAAAACGCGCCGTCGCTCCTCCGCTTCGGCCTCCTGGCCCATGCTGGTCCAGACGTCCGTGTACACGAAGGCCGCATCCTTCACAGCCGTCTGCGGGTCGGATTCGAGGCGAAGGTCGCCGCCTTCCCGCCGGGCCATCTCGGCGCCCCAGCTCAAGACCCGGGGATCGGGCCTGTAGTCCCTCGGGGTGCATACGGTGAGGCGCATGCCGAGGCGCCCGGCGATGTGGATGAGCGAGTGGGCGACGTTGTTGCCATCGCCCACGTAGACCACCCGGTCTCGGCCGCGATCGCCAAACTCGGCCACCGTCAAGGCGTCCGCCATGGCCTGGCAGGGGTGCAGGTAATCGGTCAGCGCGTTGATCACCGGAACGGTTCCCTCACGCGCCAGGTCGAGAACGAGCTGGTGCTCGTAGGTCCGGGCCACGATCGCGTGGCACCAGCGCGACAGGTTGCGCGCAACATCTTCGAGCGATTCGCGCTCGCCGATCTTCACCTGCGTCGGCGGCAGGTACACGGGGTGGGCGCCGAGCTCGGCCACACCGACCTCGAAGCTGACGAGGGTTCGCAGGCTCGGCTTCTCGAAGTAGAGCAGAATCGACCGGCCTTCGAGCGAGCGGAAACACTCCCGCCGCTTGCGCAGCTCCTTCAGCTCGTGGGCGCGCGCGAGCATGCGCTCGATCGCGTCCCGCGGCCAGTCGGCGATCGAGATGAAGTCCTTCGGGTTACTCCCCCCGGACAAGGGTGCCGACTCCTCCGTCGGTGAAAATCTCGAGCAGTAGCGCGTGCGGGATCCGGCCATCGATGACGTGCGCCGAGCGGACACCGTGGGTCGAGGCCTCGATACAGCACTCGAGCTTGGGGATCATCCCGCCCTGGACCAATCTGTCGGCGATGGCGGCCCTCGCCTCCGCCGCGGTGAGCCGCGGCCACAGCTTCCCATCCGCGTCCAGCACCCCCTCCACATCGGTCAGCAGCATCAACTTCTCCGCGTCGAGCGCCTGCGCGATCTTTCCGGCTGCAACATCGGCATTCACGTTGTAGGTCTGACCGGAGTCATCGGTCCCGACCGGCGCGACGACCGGAATCAGCCCGTTCTTCGTCATCGTGATCAGAACGCTCACATCGACGTGCGCCGGCGAGCCGACTCGTCCGAGGTCCTGGCCTCCCGCGCCCATCCGGCGCGTTACGCGCATGAGCCCACAATCCTTACCCGTCAGACCCACCGCTTGCCCGCCCGCGCGCCCGATGAGAGAAACAATCTCCGCGTTCACGTGTCCGCCCAGCACCATCTCGACGATCTCCATCGTCTCATCGTCGGTCACCCGCAGGCCATCGACAAACTTGCTCTCCATGCCCAGCCGCTCGAGCATCTTGCCGATCTGAGGCCCCCCGCCGTGCACGATCACGGGCCTGAGGCCGATGAAGCGCAGCAGCGTGACGTCGGTGGCGAAGGACGCCTTGAGCTTCGCGTCCACCATGGAGGCACCGCCGTACTTGATGACAATCGTCTTGTCGTAGAACGCGCGCATGTACGGCAACGCCTCGACGAGTATGCGCGCCTTCTCGATGATTCGGTCCATGCTCATCTGAATCTAGAGGACATACCGGGAGAGATCCCGGTCGCTTGCGATCTCGGCCAGACTCGCTCTCACCGTATCGCCGTCGAAAACCACGGTCTGCCCTGCCATCTCCGGCGCATCGACGAGCACCTGGTCGAGCAGGCGCTCGAGCACCGTGTGCAGCCGCCGGGCCCCGATATTCTCGGTCGTGCGGTTCACCTCCGCAGCGATCCGGGCGATCTCACGGATAGCATCGGGCTTGAACTCCAGCTTGACTCCCTCCGACTCCACCAGCGCCTGGTATTGCTTCGCAAGCGCATTGTGCGGTTCTTCCAGGATTCGTACGAACGCCGCTTCGTCCAGATCCTCGAGCTCCACCCGGATCGGGAACCGCCCCTGCAGCTCGGGAATCAGATCCGAGGGTCGCGAGGCGTGGAACGCACCCGCGGCAATGAACAGGACATGATCGCTCCGCACGGTTCCGTGCTTGGTCAGCACGTTGCACCCCTCGATGATCGGCAGCAGGTCACGCTGCACACCCTCCCGGGACACGTCGGCCCCCTGCACGTTGCGCTGTGAGATCTTGTCGATCTCATCCAGGAACACGATGCCCGACTGCTCGACCCGCTGGATCGCGATGTCGCGCGCCGCCTC
>DAOVBF010000275.1 GCA_030673955.1 Deltaproteobacteria bacterium | reverse complement strand
GCTGAGCTCCCGCACCCGCCGTTCCATTTCGCGGATCTCGTCTTCAGAGACCTCGTAGTCGGCATGAGCGACGCGCACCAGCACGTAGGCAAAGGCCGCCAGGAAGCGGGCCTCTTGGGGCTCCAGCTTGTCGAGCTCAGCGGCGATGCGGCGCACGGTCTCGGTGTCCCGGCTTTCCGTGCGTTCCGGCTCGCTCAGCCCCAGCAGTTGGAACAGGGACCTCATGGGGTGCTATGAGAACCGAACTTGCCCGCGCTGTAAACCGGCTCCGGCCACGGCCGCCGCAAGGGAGCGACGAGTGCTCGACACCACCTCACCGGGCTGCCAGGATATGCGCTGAGTGCCGTGCAGGGCGTGCACGCTTGGGGAGGGAAATCCGGTGCCTGATCTGGAGACATTCCGCGAAGAGGTCCGAGAGTGGATCGAAGAGAACTGTCCGCCCTCGAAACGGGGCCCCGATCGGGACCGCGAGGAGGTCTGGGGCGGCCGTAACGCGGTCTACAAGAACCCCGATTCGAAGCTCTGGCTGGATCGCATGGCCGCACGGGGCTGGACGGCTCCGACCTGGCCGAAGGAGTACGCCGGGGGCGGACTCTCGGCTGAGGAGGCCAAGATCCTGCGCCAGGAGCTACGGCGAGCCGGCTGCCGCATGCCGCTCGTGAGCTTCGGGCTCCTTATGCTGGGCCCCGTGTTGCTCGAGTTCGCCAGCGAGGGGCAGAAGCAGGAGCACCTGCCCAAGATCGTCCGGGGCGAGATCCGCTGGTGCCAGGGCTACAGCGAGCCGGGCGCGGGATCCGACCTGGCCAGCCTGCAGATGCGGGCGGTGCTCGACGGCGATGAGTACGTCGTCAGCGGACAGAAGATCTGGACCTCGTACGCGGACAAGTCCGACTGGATGTTCTGCCTGGTGCGCACCGATCCCGATGCGCCCAAGCGCGACGGGATCAGCTTCTTGCTCATCGACATGGCGTCGCCGGGTGTGTCCACGACGCCCATCAAGCTGATCAGCGGCTCTTCGCCCTTCTGCCAGGCCTTCGTAGAGAACGTGCGGGTTCCCAAGAAGAACCTGGTTGGCAAGGTGAACGGCGGCTGGACGATCGCGAAGCGACTGCTCCAACACGAACGCTTGATGATCTCGGACGCGGGACTCGGCCTGACCGGCCCGCCGCGATCGCTGGAGGGGCTGGCGCGGAAGTATCTCGCTTGCCCGGAGGGGCCACTGCCGGATCCGGCGCTGCGAGATCGCCTCGTGCAACACATGATGGACGACGAGTGCTTCAAGCTCACCCTGCAACGCTCGGCCGAAGCGGCCAAAGCGGGCCAAGGCCTGGGTGCGGCATCGTCGATGTTCAAGCTCTACGGAACGGAGATGAATATGCGGAAGTACGAGCTCATGGTCTCGCTTCTCGGTACGCAGGCGCTCGGCTGGGAGGGCGAGGGTTTCACACCCGACGAGATTGCGATCGCACGTGAGTGGCTGCGCTCGAAGGGCAACTCGCTCGAGGGAGGCACTTCGGAGATCCAGCTCAACATCATCGCCAAGCGTGTGCTCGGCCTTCCGGATTAGGACAGGGAAAATGGCGCTCGTACTCAGCGAAGAGCAGGAGTTGTTACAGCAGACCGCGCAGGAGTTCGTGAAGGAGCGCTCGCCCGTCGCCAAGCTTCGCGCACTGCGCGATACGCAGGACCCGGTCGGGTTCTCGCGCGAGCTCTGGAAGGAGATGGCGGAGCTCGGCTGGGCGGGGATCGTTGTCCCGGAGGATTATGGGGGCGCCGGGCTCGGCTATGCCGAGTTGGGTCTGGTCATCGAGGAGTGCGGTCGCAACCTCGTCGCCGAGCCCTTTCTCTCGACGGTGCTGCTCGGCGGGAACGCGGTTCTCCTGGCGGGGAACGAGACCCAGTGCAAGGAGGTCCTGCCCGACGTCTGCAGCGGCGAGCGGATTGTCGCGCTGGCTCTCCAGGAGACGAGCCGCCACGACCCGTATCGAATCGCGCTGCGCGCGGAGGCCCGTGGAGATGGCTATCGGCTCTCCGGCGAGAAGCTCTTTGTGCTGGATGGCCACGTGGCGGACCAGCTCGTGGTGGTCGCGCGCACCTCGGGAGAGATCACGGATCGTGACGGGATCACGCTTTTTTTGGTGAACGCAGACGCGAAGGGCGTGAAGGCTACGCGGACCCTCATGGTGGACAGCCGTAACGCTGCACGAGTTCACTTCGACGGGCTCGAGCTGGACCGTAGTGCGGTGCTGGGTGAGGTGGACCGCGGTGCGGCGGTCCTCGATCGGGTGCTCGATCGCGCGACGATCGGGCTCTGTGCGGAGATGCTGGGCGGCATCCAGGAAGCCTTCGAGCGCACGCTCAAGTACCTGAAGGAGCGCCAGCAATTCGGTGTGCCGATCGGGTCGTTCCAGGCCTTGAAGCACCGTGCCGGGAACATGTTCTGCGAGATCGAGCTGGCCCGCTCCATTGTGATGGAGGCGCTGCGCGCGCTGGATGAGGACCGGCCGAGCGTCTCTCAACTCGCGTGCACGGCCAAGGCTCGCTGCGCCGACGCCTACTTCCTGATCGGGAACGAGGCGATCCAGATGCACGGCGGGATCGGCGTGACGGACGAGGAGGAGATCGGGTTCTTCCTCAAGCGGGCACGCGTGGCGCAGATGACCTTGGGTGACGCGGCCTACCAGCGCGACCGCTTCGCAAGTCTGCGAGGGTTCTGAACCGCTCGCCGCGTCGGAAACGTACGT
>DAOVBF010000178.1 GCA_030673955.1 Deltaproteobacteria bacterium | reverse complement strand
GGACGGGGAAGGCCGGTGATCCGACTCGCTCACCCGCGGTAAGATCCATGCCTTGGCGACCGAGTCAGCGATCGAGTGCCACGCCGCCTTCGAGGGGCGATGAGCGGCCCCTGCGTCCGCGTGAGCGCCCCCATCCCGGAGGCAGGCCTGCGCATTCTGGGGCGGGCAGGCCTCGAGATCCGCATGGGGGGACTCGAGGTCCGCGGTGTTGACGCGCTCCTCTGCCTGCTCACCGACCGGGTGGACGCGCGGCTGCTCGAGCGGGGCGATCGGCTCAAGATCGTGGCCAATATGGCCGTCGGCACGGACAACATCGATCTGGCCGCTGCCCGGCGGCTGGGGATCCCCGTTTCCAACACTCCCGACGTACTGACGGAGGCCACCGCCGATCTCGCCTTCGGGCTGCTGCTGGCTGCGGCGCGGCGGCTGGTCTGGGGCGACCGCCTCGTGCGCACGGGGGGCTTTACCGGCTGGGCCCCGATGCTCGGACTCGGCATGGACGTGGTCGGACGCACACTCGGCATCATCGGTGCGGGGCAGATCGGGCGAGCGGTTGCCGCGCGCGCGGACGGCTTCCGGATGGAGGTGCTGCTTACGGACAAGAACGCGGGCGTGCCACTGGCCGAGCTCCTCGAGCGGTCGGATTTCGTGTCGCTCCACGTCTCGCTTACCCCCGAGACGCACCACCTGATTGGTGAGCGGGAGCTGCGCCGCATGCGCCCGCACGCCGTGCTGGTCAACACGGCCCGCGGGCCCATCGTCGATGAGTGTGCGCTGGTGCGTGCGCTGCAGGAGGGCTGGATCGCGGCGGCGGGACTGGACGTGTTCGAGAACGAGCCCGAGCTCGCTCCCGGGCTGGCAGACCTGCCGAACGTCGTGCTTGCCCCTCACATTGGAAGCGCCACGGTGGGCACCCGCAACCGCATGGCGGAAATCGCCGCCCAGAACGTGGTTGCGGCGCTCGAGGGGAAGCCCATTCCGAACCTGGTGCGCTAGGCGCGGCCCGGGCGCGAGACCTAAGGCGCGTACGAAGTAACGCGCCGTGCGGGCAGGCGGGCTTTGCCCGCCGATAACCCGCCAGTTAGAACAGAGCTTCGAGCTTGGCGGCGGTGCCGACAGCGTGGAGGCGCAAGCCGGTGGCGTCGGTTTCCGCACAACGCGCGAAGGGGTCGAGTGTGACCTCGAGGCCGACGACGGCGTTTGCCCCCAGACCGCGTGCCTTATCGCGCAGCGATTCGAGGAGCTCCCTCTCGGCCTTCGTCCACGCGGCCGAGCGATCCTCGACGGAGGCGTCTTCCAGGAAGAGCTCGGAGCTGATGGGCCCGAAGTAGGCGGCCGCGCGGGTGCCACTCACCCACGGGGAAGTGTAGAGCTCTACATCTGTCTCGGGCTCGTCCTTCCGGTCGGGTTTTGCGCCGCCCATCCCTTTTGGACTATCGGCGGCTGGCAGATCATTCTGTACGTCATTCTTTCCCGGAGGGAATTGGTCAGGTTGCGTGGGCTCGATTACCCTCCGCTTTCGGCCACTTATCGGTTGTCAGCGTTGCCCGCCAGGCGCATGGCGGGGCTTGGAGAGAGGGTGCTGACGAGGGATCGATCCCGAGCGTACATGCGGGCCTTGCTGTGCGGGCTGTTGGTTCCGGCGCTGTCGTGCCTTGCTGCGTGTGGCGCAACACGTCCGCAATCGGAACGCAGCGAAGACGCAGAGACCGTGGCGCCGCTGGTTGCCACGGCCGAGCGAGCCGTCGCACGGGAGGACTACGACACGGCCATCGCGTCCTACGAGGAGGCTTACGCGCGCACGCCCTGGAACCTCCGTCTCAAGCGAGCCCTGGCGGCGGCGTACGCCGAACGCGCCGCGCACTCGCGCGATCGGGGGCGATTGGGGGCGCTGCGCGCGGCCGAGCGGGATCTGCGCATGGCCCTGAGGCTTCTTCCCGACGAGCCGGCCCTGCAGCGAAACCTGGGCATCGTGCTCCTGGAGCAGTCGGTGCGTGAGATGGACCCCTCCCGGGCGGGGGCCCTGCGGGAGGAGGCCCGACGTTACGCCCCGGATGTGGTGGAGGAGACGCCGATCGTGCAGGTCCGCCTCGAGCGGCGCCTCGACCTGGCCTTCGAGCTGATCGAGCAAGGGAAGCTCGAGGCGGCGATTGGTGAGCTCGAGCGGATCCACGCCGAGTACCCGGAGCATGCGGGCGCCACACGGCTGCTGGCCCGGGCGCAGGTGCGCAAGGGTAGCGAGCTCGCGGCGCGCGCTAACTACGAGGGAGCCGGGGCTCGCTTCGGTCGCGCCGTCGAGCTTTACGCAAACCTCGAGCACTGTCGCACCGGCGAGTGCGAGCGCGCAGACCTGAAGCTCGCGCACCAGAATCGAATCACGGTGTGGCTCAACGCGAACCGCCGGGCTGAAGCGCGACGCGCACTCGAGGACGCATCGCTGGCGGGCTTGCGCTTCCCGGAGCTTCGACGGGAGCTGGGTGTCGACTGAGGAGAGGCCGGCGCACCTGGGTTAGCGGGGCCGGATTTTCGGACTAGATTACGACTCTGAGATCGGCGAAAGGCGTCTGGAAGGAGATCCCAGTGGTGCATGGAGGAAAGCTGATTGCGCGGGCGCTCAAGCAGGCCGGGGTCGAGTGCATCTTCACCCTGAGCGGTGGGCATATCATGGCCATCTATGACGGTGCGCTCGACGAGGGGATCCGCATCGTCGACGTCCGGCACGAGCAAGCCGCGGTACACGCGGCGGACGCCTGGAGCCGCCTGCGTCCCGGCTCGATCGGCTGCGCGGTTCTCACGGCCGGGCCCGGCGTGACCGACGGGGTGACAGGCGTTGCGAACGCCTGGCGCGCGAACAGCCCGATTCTGGTGATCGGCGGCCAGGGTTTCTTGAGCACTCTTCGACGCGGGTCGCTGCAGGAGATGGATCACGTTGCGGTGATGCGGCCCATCACCAAGTGGGCAGATACCTGCTACGACACGCGCCGTTTGCCCGAGTACGTCGAGATGGCGCTGCGCCACGCCGTCTCGGGGACTCCGGGTCCGGCCTTCCTCGAGATCCCCATGGACGTACTCATGGGGCAGGCCGAGTTGGACCAGGTCTGGTTCCCGAAGATGCGGCCCGTTCCGCCGCGGCTGGCTCCCGAGCGCAGCGATGTGCTTGCAGCAGTCGAGACCCTGCGCCACGCACGCCGGCCCGTGCTCATGGCGGGTACCGGCGTGAAATGGTCCGGGGGAGGAGAGGCACTGCGTCGGTTCATCCAGGAGACCCGGCTCCCGACCTTCACGAACGGCATGGGTCGTGGGCTGGTGCGCTTCGACGATCCGCAGTTCTTCAACCGCGTGCGCAAGGAAGCGCTCAAGAGCTGTGACGTCTTCATGATCGCGGGCGTGGCGCTGGACTTCCGCCTCCGCTTCGGCCGGGCGGCTCCCCCGGACGCGAAGCTTGTTCAGCTGGACGTCGAGAGTCAGCTCATCGGTCAGAATCGCTCGGCCGAGGCGGCCGTCGTCGGCAACATCGGCCTGACATTCCAGATGCTGCTGCAGGTCATGAAGGAGGAGTCGATCCAGCTCGACTTTGGGACCTGGCGGGACGAGCTCCGCGAGCGCGAGATGGCGATCGAGGCGACGCTCGAGAGCCAGCTCAACTCCGATGAGAGCCCGGTGGATCCACTGCGGATGTGCCGCGAGATCCGCGACTTCATTGACGAGGACACCATCCTGATCGGTGATGGAGGCGATATCGTCGCGCAGGCCTCGAAGGTCATTCCCGTCATGAGAGAGAACTGCTGGATGGACCCCGGGCCGCTCGGGACGCTGGGCGTGGGCATGCCCTTCGCGCTTGCCGCGAAAATCGCCTGCCCCGAGAAGAAGGTGCTCATCATCTACGGCGACGGCGCGTTCGGACTCAACGGGTTCGAGTACGACACGGCCGTTCGCTTCGACCTGCCTATCGTCGGAATCTTGGGCAACGACGCGGCGTGGGGACAGATGTTGCGCCCGCAGACTAAGCTTTACGGAGAGGATCGCGTGGTGGCCACCCAACTGAACTAC
>DAOVBF010000217.1 GCA_030673955.1 Deltaproteobacteria bacterium | reverse complement strand
CTCGAGTCAATCGAGCTGAGTCCTGGCCGGTTATCGGCGGGCAAAGCCCGCCTGCCGGCACGGCGAAGCTGCGCTTCACCTCGCCGCCTGCCGGCACGGCGAAGCTGCGCTTCACCTCGCCGCCTGTCGGCACGGCGCATTACTTCGTATGCGCCTGGGCTCGCATGGCACGCGACTGCGTGCGTTCCTCAGCCCGCAAGTGCAAGCCCCGAAGGGGCGCGCAGCGAGCGGAACGCGAGCGGAGGCGGGCAGGCGCGGCCGCCCGCGCCACAACTGGCGAGTTATCGGGCGGCGCAGCCGCCCTGCTCGCGCGGCGCGTTACTTCGTACGCGCCTCAGCCCACAGTACCTGGGCCGCAGACGCGATTGCGCCCCTCTTGCTTCGCCCGGTAGAGCTGCGTGTCGGCTGCCTTAACCAGGTTGGCCGAGGTGCTGCCATCGGCGGGATGCGTCGCCACGCCTACGCTGACCGTGACCGGATCGCGGTCTCCGGGATGGCATTGGTTCGCTTCGACGGCCTGGCGGATCTTCTCCGCGAAGGCAAAAGCGCCCCCGCGCGGTGTCTCCGGGAGGAGCACGCAGAACTCCTCGCCGCCGTAGCGTGCCGCGTGGTCACAGGCGCGACAGCGGTCGCTGATGATCTTCGCGACCCCACGCAGGACATCATCGCCGCACAGGTGGCCGTAGCGATCGTTATAGGCCTTGAAGTGGTCCACGTCGATCATCACCACGCTGAACGTGTGCGAGTAACGAACGGCGCGACTGAGCTCGATGTTCAGGCTCGACCAGAAGTGCCCATGGTTGGAGAGTCCCGTGAGCGCGTCCCGCTGAGCGCGCACCAACACCTGCTCGTAGCGGTGGGCGTTGGCGAGGGCCACTGCCGCGTGTCCGGCGAGGGCTTCGAGCAGCTTCAGGTCCTCGGATGTGAAGCCCTGATGGCTGCGCTTGTTGTTGACGTTGATCACACCCCGCACCGAGCCCTGGAAACAGAGCGGGACGCTGACGCAGGAGTTGGTGTAGTAGCGCTCCCGGTTGCGGCGTTGGAAGCGCGAGTCGCTCTCGACGTCTTCGACGAGGAGCGACTCGACTCTCTGGGCGACGTAGCCCGAGATGCCCTCTCCCATCTCGACGCGGGTGTTGCGAACCACGTCGTCGGGGAGCCCCTTGGCCAGCAGAATCCGCATGCTGTTGTCCGGCTCGACCACGAGGATCGAGCCGATCTCCGAGTCCAGGTGCACCAGGGTGCGGTTCAGCAGGCGCTCCATGACTTCATGGACGGAGAGCGTGGAGATCAGGTCGCGGATGGTGTCGAATACGATCTCGAGCTCGGCGTTCCGGTCCTGGAGCCGCTGGAGCTCCTCGAAGCGCTCGGACTCTGCAGCCAGATTGGGATCTTCTTGCGGCATCTGGGGCGTTCTCCCCCGCGTACCCCGAAAGAATCGTCCCGAGCTGGGGCTCTCTTGAGGTGCTGCGCGGGGCGGGAGCATGGGATGCTCAGTGGAGGATGGCGGGGGCGTCTGTTCCTGTCTCTCGTCGGGCGCGTCGTTGCGCCTGACTCAGGGCAGGGCGGCCGCGTACGCGGTCTCGTTGCGAGGGGAGGCGGCGGCCTGAAAGAGAGCGCGGGTCGGGTCATGGGTGACCGCCATGACGCGCCCGTGCGCCCACGGTCCAACCCGGCGCACACGGTGACCCCGGGCCTCCAGGCCGGCGATCACATCGGCAGGAACCCGTGCCTCGGCATGGACGACGCCGGGCTGTGCCCAGCGCGGATAGAACGAACTCGGCATGTGGAGACTGTGAAGCGTTGGCGCGTCGATCGCCTCCTGCAGATCCCCCAGGCCGAAGTCGACGAGGTTCAGAAAGAGGTGGAGCGTCCACTGGTCTTGCTGGTCACCGCCCGGAGTGCCGAAGGCCATCTGCCTCCCGTCCGGAAGCCGTGCCAGCGACGGGCTGAGGGTTGTACGCGGACGCTTGCCCGGTGCGAGTGCGTTGGGATGCTCGGGATCCAGCACGAACATCTGGGCGCGCGTTCCGATCGGGAAGCCGAGCTCCGGGATCACCGGTGAGGAAGGGATCCAGGCGCCGCTCGGCGTCGCACTCACCAGGTTGCCGAAACGATCCGCCGCATCGACATGCGTGGTGTCGCTTCGCCCTAGGGCGTTCGCGAAGGCCTCCGGCTCGACGGGGGTCTGGATTTCAGGAGCCAGCAGCGGCCAGCCCGCCGGAAGGCGCCCCACTCCCGGACGGAGCTCGAGGGAGGCCCGCGCGGGGTCCACGAGCGCCCGACGTTTAACGGTGTAGCTCTCGGAAAGCAGCTCCTCCAGGGGAACCTTTGTAAAGCGTGGATCGCCGTAGCACGCCTCGCGGTCCGCGAAGGCGAGCTTCGCGCACTCGAGCCAGGTGTGTGCGGCGTCGACGCTCTGATATCCCATCGCCCCCAGGTCGAATCCCTCCAGGAGGCGGAGTTGCTGCAGGAAGACCGGACCCTGGCTCCAGGGCGGGCATTTCCAGACGTGCGCGCCGCGGTAGGAAACCGAGACCGGCTCCTCCAGTGATCCCTCGTAGCAGGCGAGGTCGTGTGCGGTGAGCAGCCCGGCATGGGCTCGCCCGGTGATGTCCCGCACCTCCTGCCTCAGAAAACGCTCGATCTGCTCGGCCGGACGCCCCTTGTAGAAGGAGTCGCGCGCGGCGCGGATGCGGCTTTCCCGACTCCCGGAGCTGGCCCGCTCCGCGCGCACGAGCTCATCGAGCACTCGAGCGTAGACGGGGTTGGTCTGACGCTCCCCCACCCCGCGCACGGGCAGGTATAAGGCGGCGCTCGTCGGCCATTCCTCCTGGAAACGGCTCTGGATGGAGCGCAACACGTTGTGAAGCGGGGCGTACATGGGAAAGCCGCGCTCGGCCAGCATCCGCGCCGGCGTGAGCACCGCTTCGAGGCTCCATGTGCCGAAGCGCTCGAGCAACAGGCACCATGCGTCGAGCGCCGCGGGAATGGTGGCGGCCAAGAGGCCATCCATGGGAATGAGTTCCACACCCAGCGCGCGCATTTGCTCGATCGTGGCCGCGGCGGGAGCGCTGCCCTGTCCCGAGATGGCGAAGCAGCGCTCCCCTTCGGACAGGTACACCAGGATGGGAACCTCGCCCGCGGGTCCGTTCAGATGCGGCTCCAGCACCTGAAGCGCAAAGCCCATCGCGCAGGCGGCGTCTGCCGCGTTTCCGCCTGCGGCAAGTAGCTGCGCGCCGGCGTGCGTTGCGAGGTAGTGGCCGGCGCTGACGGCACCACCGTAGCCGCGCACGGTGGGTCGGGTGGTGAAGGTCACGCGCTCTCCCGTCGCTAGGTTCGAATGCTCATTCTACCGGAACTGTGCGGGCAAAAGGCGCGCGGCGTGTGTCGGGAGGGGAGGGCCCGGCGCTCTCAGAGTCCCTTACAGTCGATCTTTTCCGGCTTCGAGCCCTTCAGCTGCACCTTGCAGCGCGGTTTCGTCCGGTCGGGCACCGGGTCTCCCACGATGAGCGCCTCGACGCACAGCCCCGCGATCGAACTCACCGCCGTTGACATCGATCTGCCCCGTCAGGCTG
>DAOVBF010000252.1 GCA_030673955.1 Deltaproteobacteria bacterium | reverse complement strand
CTTCCAAAATCCCCAAACAGGCATCGATGACGCTCTCGAACTCGGAACTCGACGGGTCTTCCGGCGCCTCGATCCAGGTCCTATGGTACTACACCCCCGGGGGAGGAGCGTGCGCGGCGTAGCAGTGCGCGTAGCGCCGCAAAGCGGCGCGCGCAGTAAGGCGAAGCCGAACGAGGCGCGTACGAAGTCACGCGCCGTGCCGGCAGGCGGGCTTTGCCCGCCGGTAACCGGCCAGTCGTGGCGGGTGGCACAAGCCGCCTTGCGCCGGGCCCCGCTAGACCCGCAGGCTCGTCACACGCTCTACGAAATAGCTGCGGAAGCGCTTCGCGTCGACGTGTGTGGCGCAGCGCATGCGAAAGGTGGCTTGCGTCGGATGCTCCCGCTCGAGTGTGCGGAACGACGCGTCCTCGAGCTTGGGCTCGATTTCGAGCTCCTCGAAGGTACAGAACGACTCGTCGTGGGAGCTTACGAGCGCGAGAGGATCGTGCAGGAAGGCGAGGTTGTCATCCTCGACGTTGCAGCCGGCGGAGCCGAAGAGCCGTTTCTGGAGCGGGGTCCAGATGCGGATGGCCTCCGCGAGCGCCTTGTGGAACGGCGTACCCCTCGCCTCGAAGCGTTCGCAATCCTGGGGGGTCAGCCAGGTCTGGAGCGTGACATCCGCGGTCACCAGGCGCACCGGGATCCCGGACCGTAGCACCACGTACGAGGCGTGCGGATCCGAGCCGAGATTGTAGTCAACGCCCGGCGGGAGGACCTGTCCACCGTACTCGGCACGACGGATATGTCCTCCCATTACGGTGAGGCCGCGGACGCGGCCTGCGAGATCCGGGTCCAGCATCAGCGCGACGGCCACGTTGGTGAGCGGGCCCACAGTAACGAGCTCGAGATCGTCGTGCGCGCGGAGCAGCCGCGCGAGCGCGGCGACGGCATGCTCCTCCTCGATCGGGGGCTCCTCCCCGGGCTCGAGGATGCCTACGCCCTCGTGCCCGAACCAGTAGAAGCCATCGCCTCCGAGCACCGGAGCCCGGCAGCCGGCGTAGACAGGAATCTCAAGGCGGCCGGCGAGCTCCAGGAGCTTGCGGGAAACGCTCGCACGTGCGTGCGACTCCCGACCCACGTGTGTGACCGCAACCAGCTCGATCTCCGGAGACGCAAGCGCCAGCGCCAGACACAACGCGTCATCGACATCCGACCCCATGTCGGTGTCGAGTACGATGCGGCGTGCCATTACCTTGTCCCGGTAGGCTCGATAACGATGAGAAGCGCACCGGTTTCGATGGCCACGCCCTCCTCGATCGCGACCTTCGTAACCACGCCACGGATCGGGCTACGTAGCTCGTTCTCCATCTTCATCGACTCGATCACGACCAGGTCCTGATCTATATCGACCTGCTGGCCCACATCGACCAGGATCTTCACGACTTTCCCGGACATCTGGGCCCTGAGCTCCTGCTTGCCTGTGGCGAGGTAGCCCGCCGCACCCAGCAGGGCCTTGCGGCGCTCGTCTATGGCCGTGAAATCGAAGGCGCTCGTCCCGATGTGAACGTCCAGGATGCCGTTCTCGCGTGCGTCAACGCTGGCCTCGTATTGCCGGGAGCCGATCAGAACGGAGTAGACGGTCCTCGCCGTCTTGCACGCATCGACGCGGACGCTGGGGCCCCCGTCGATGCTCACGTCGAACGCGTTGCCTCCGCCCCCCCGCACCTCGACGTGGAACGTGTCCTTCCCCTGGGTGATCTCGTAGCGCAACTAGCAAGGCCCCCGCATCTGGCGCTGGCGCCCGAAGAATTTCCAACGCTGACCCGACCCGCTCGCGGGCCCCGACGGCTGAGCCCGGCCGGCGCGTTCCCGGTCCCGTTTGTAGGTCTCGATCGCCGCGAGCATCACGCCGACTCGCCGCTCCTCCTCATCGGGTGGCAACGTGGTGGCGGTCGAAGGCAGAACCTCGCTCTCGATGAAGCTGGTATCGAAGTGACCTTCCACGAAGCCAGGGTGCTCCATCACGACACGATGGAAGGGGATCGTGGTCTTGATACCTTTTATCACGAATTCCTTGAGCGCTCGTCGCATACGTGCGATCGCCTCCGTCCGATCACGTCCCCAGCAGATCAGCTTCGAGATCATGGGATCGTAGTGCACGGATACCTCCGCACCGGGGTACACGCCCGAGTCGTTGCGAACCCCCGGACCCCCCGGCGGGCGGTAGACCAGGATCTCCCCGGGCGAGGGACGGAAATTTCGCTCCGGATCCTGCGCGTAGACCCGACACTCGATGGCCCAGCCGTTGATTCCCAGGTCCTGCTGCGCAAATCCGATCGGTTGTCCCGCGGCAATTCGGATTCCCGCCTTCGCGATGTCCACGTTGGTGATCATCTCGGTCACGGGGTGCTCAACCTGCAGGCGCGGGTTCATCTCGAGGAAATAGAAGTTGGAACGCTCGTCGACCAAGAACTCGCAGGTTCCCGCGCCCTCGTAGCCCACCGCCTTGGCAGCGGCGACGGCTGCTTGCCCCAGCTCTTCGCGCAGCGCGGGTGGGAAACGGTTCGCGGGGGCCTCCTCGATCACCTTCTGGTGACGACGCTGGATTGAACATTCGCGCTCGAAGAGGTGAACTATGTTTCCGTGACGGTCGCCCAGGACCTGGATCTCGATATGACGCGGTCTATTCAGGAACTTTTCGATGTAGATGGAGTCATCTCCGAATAACGCCCTGGACGCAGAGCGCGCGCGTGCGATCGCCTCTTCGAGCTCCTCTGCTTCTCGCACGAGCCGCATGCCCTTGCCGCCGCCGCCCGCCGTAGCCTTCACCACGATGGGGAGACCCGCCTCCTTGGCGAAGGAGATCGCCTCCGCATCGCTGAGCTTCTCGGTCGAGCCGGGCACGATCGGAACTCCGGCCTCGGCCATCATCCGGCGGGCGATCACCCGGTCGCCCAGCGCCGCG
>DAOVBF010000016.1 GCA_030673955.1 Deltaproteobacteria bacterium | reverse complement strand
TTCTGGGGCGACGTCGCGTTCAACTCCAAGATCGTGTACTTCAAGGACCAGTTCCGGGTCCCGAAGAAGGTCGGCAAGCCCGTGCCGACACTCGTAGAGATCGAGGCGAACAAGCGCAAGTGGAGCTTCGCAAGCTGATACAAAGGCCCGGGTCAGCGATGGAGCCGGGAGCGCAGCGGCGATGGCCATTGGCGACAGTTGGGGAACGCAAGCCTCGGAACGCTGCCTTACCTTTCCCTGCGATCGCTATGAGGAAGAGCTTCCCCACGCGCTCTACCGCGGCGTAACCGTAGAGTCGCCTCCCGCCGTCGTCTTTCGCTGGCTTTGTCAGATGCGCGTGGCTCCCTACAGCTACGACTGGATTGACAACCTCGGGCGCAGGAGCCCCCAGACCCTGATCGACGGCCTGGACGACCTGGCGCGGGGGCAGGAGTTCATGGGCATCTTCGAGCTGATCGACTTCGAGCCCGATCGACATATTACGATCCGCACGAAACCGAGCAGCCGCGCGACCCGGATCTTCGGCGACGTGTCGGCGAGCTATCTGATCGTTCCGCTCGGCCCCTCGCGCTGCCGGCTTCTCGTCAAGGTCCGCGTGCAGTACCCGCGCGGCATGGTGGGACGCATGATGCGGGTCTTCCTGCCTTGGGGCGATTTGATCATGATGCGCAGGCAGCTACTCCAGTTCAAGCAGCTAGCCGAAGGGCTCGCCACCCGGCCCCGGCGCTGAACGGCCAGCCCAGTCCTCCGTCTTCAGGCGTGTCAGGTTAAGAAGAATGGGCGCCCCTTCTGACACACGCGCGGCGCGCAGTCCCTCGAAACCGGCGCCTACGATGACCGCATGCGGCGGATCCCTCGACATCGCTCCTCCGTTCCGAGCCGCTGCACGTGACGGCTCCGCTCTGATGCGGCTCGGTCATCCGTATTCAAGCAGACGGCTGCCCCCGCGGCGCGAGCCAGATGCTCTCAAGCTTTCCAGCGACCGGTGTCACGGGACCTTATCTCCCACCCGCAGCTCAAGAGCAAATGAATAGCAGTCGAATACTGGTTGGAGAGAAATATCAGGCCTGTCGCGCACCTGATCCAGATGTTGCAGCTGGCGTAGTCCGTCATGGGGGTCTCTTGCTCTCGTTGCTGAAGCGCAGATCGAAGACCGATGGCATCATCTCGGTCTACCTGGAGCCCGCGGGGTTTTCCCTGGCCCACGCAACTCGCGATGCTACCGGCAGCCCCCGTCTCGAGTTTTGTATGTACGAGGATTGTTCGGGGCCCTCGCAGGTGGCCCGCGCCTTGGCGGCCGCTGTTCGAGAGAATGGGCTGGTCGGGACACGCTGTGTTGGCCTGCTGCGCCCGGAGCTGTACAGCCTGCGACAGATCGACGCGCCCCCCGTTGAAGCGGGCGAGATGCGCGAGGCGGCACGCTGGAGCGTCAAGGATCTGGTCGACTTTCCCGTAGAGGACGCGGCGATCGACGTCTTCGGGGTGCCATCAGGTGGCCACGCCCGCGAAAAGCGCATCTATGTTGTGGCCACACCCTCAGCGGTTGTTAAGGACGCGGTCGATCTGATCGAGTCCAGCGGCCTTTGGCTGACGGCGATCGACATCACCGAGCTCGCGCTTCGAAATGTGGCGGCACTGCTGCCAGAGGATCAGAGGAGCGTGGCGCTCATGTTCCTGAGTGCCGGCGCGGGGGTGCTGACCATCACGCACCGCGGCTCTCTCTACCTCGCGCGCCGCCTCCACTCAGAGCTCGGACTGCTTGCCGAGAGCGTCGCATACGAGTCCGGAGAGGCGAAGCCCGATCTATCCGAAGAAGCTGAACAGATATTGAAGAGCCTGTTGCTGGAGACGCAGCGCTCCATCGACTATTACGAGCATCAGCTGGAGCAAGGGCCGGTCTCGGCGCTGGTCCTGGTTCCGCTCGAGATCCCGGTCTCCGGTCTGCGGCGCTACCTCGCGACTCATCTGTCGGTCGATGTCAGCGTCCTGGAGTTGAACGGGGTCCTGAAATCCAACCAAAGCCTCACGCCGGCGCTTCAGGCACGTTGCCTGACGGCAATTGGCGCGGCGCTTCGTAGGGAATGCGACGCGGCGTGATACAACAGGTCAACCTCTATCAGCCGGGCTTTGAACGGGAGCAGTCGTGGCTCTCCTCCGTCGGTATCCTGATGATCACGGGCGGGGTTGGGGCTTTGCTCCTCCTTTTCTACGCCCAGGTGCTCGTGTCGACCTGGCTTCAGGGACGGGTCGTGGCTGGTCTCGAAGCGAACAAGGCCGAGCAGACGAGCCGGTTGGCGGGGCTCAAGGAGCATGCGGAAAGCCAGGTCGACGATGAAGTGCTCATCGCGGAGATCGAGTCGCTCAGCCAAGAGGTTCGTGCCAAGCAGCGGCTGTCCGAGGTCCTCTCGCCCGAGGCGTTCGCCAACACCGACGGCTTCTCTTCGCATCTCGTAGCGTTGGCGCGTCAGCGTATCCACGGGGTCTGGTTGCGGGAGATCCGAATTTCCGACGGTGGCCGGAGCCTCGCGTTGACCGGCAGCACGCTCGCCCCCGCAGCCGTACCCGAGCTGCTCGAGAAGCTCGGTCGCGAGCCGGCCTTCTCGGGGCGGGAGTTCCGCCGCTTCCTGCTCAAGCGGGCTCCCCAAGGAAGCCAGGTCGTGGACTTTGAGCTCAGCACGCATGCGGGGACGGACTCATGAACGGCGGCATTTACGGTCTGGTCAGGAGGGTCGGGGCCGGCCTGAGGTGGATCGACGCGCAGCCGATGCGACAACGCGTGCTCGTGCTTGTTGCGGCGCTCGCCGTACTCTTTGCCTTCTGGGACGCTGTCCTGATGCGTCCCGTGAAGGCCCGGAGCGCGGGGGCCGAAGCCGATATCGAAAAGCTCGAAAAGCAGGTCCGGGCGCTCGAGGCCAAGTCCGAGAGCATCGTGCAGGTGCTGGCGGCGGATCCCAACCTGGACCGTCGAGAGCGCAGGGAGGAGCTCCAGCGCCAGCTTGCGGAGCTGGATGCTCGCTTCAGCGAGCAGACCGCTGATTTGATTCCACCCTCGGAGATGGTGCGGGTGCTGAAGGAGCTGCTCGGCCACGAGACCATGCTTCAGCTCGTGCGGGTCGAGAGCCTCCCGGCCGAGCCGGTGCTCGCAGCGAACGAGATCGGGTCGGACGTTCCGCCGTCGCGTATCCGGATCTTCAAGCACGGGCTGGTCATGGAGCTGCTCGGCGACTATCTGAGCACGCTGCGTTATCTCGAGGCTGTCGAGGCTCTGCCCTGGCACTTCTTCTGGGAAAGCTTCGAGTACCAGGTCGAGGAATACCCCGAGGGGCGAGTCAAGCTGAAGGTCCTCTCGCTCAGTACCGCGGAGGGATGGATCGGTGTCTAGGCGAGCTCTCGTGATGGCGCTTTTCTTCGGCCTGAGCACGGCACAGCTTGCGTACGCCGAACTCGGGGACCCCACGCGGCCGCCGGACCTCGATGTGGGGTCCTTCGAGACGTTCCTCTCGGGTGACGTTCCGATCGAGGTGACCTCGATCCTGATCGCGCCCGAGCGACAGATCGCGATCGTGAACGACTTAGTCGTGGCAGTCGGAGACAGCGTTGCCGGCGCACGTGTCCTCGAGATTCTTCCCTACGCGGTCTGGCTCGAGACGAGCGAGGGAGAGATCGAGGTCCCCATCTCCGCGAGTCCGGTGAAGGTCGCCGTCGGCGGCAACGAGGAGAAAGCGGAGTGAACCCGACTCGACTTCCGCTGATCGTCTTGGTTGCCGCTTTCGCTGCCGTCACCGCGCCTGCGTGCAATACCCTGAATGGGCTGCGGTCCCGAGGTCACGCCCCGGCCGAGTCGGATGCCATCTCCCGGACGATGGAGGAGAGCGTCGCGTTGGCGAAAAAAGACGCGGCCAAGGCACGGCGAGCGCCGCCAAAAGCCGTAGCCGAGGAGCTCCTTCCTCCGTTCCGCGTGGGCAAGCCCTCGAAGGGCGAGCCTTTCGAACAGCGCTTCGACGTCACCGTCAGCAACGCGCCGGCGCGCGAGTTTTTCATGAGCCTGGTGGTGGACACGCCCTACAACATGGTGCTCGACCCCGCGGTGGATGGGGTGATCACGCTGGCCCTCAAGAACGTGACCATCGACGAGGTCATGCAGGCGGTGCGCGACGTCTATGGCTACGAGTACCGCAAGACGAGCTACGGCTACCACGTACAGCCGGACGGACTCCAGACGCGGATCTTCCAGCTGGATTATCTCAATGTGCAGCGCTCGGGCAGCTCGCGGACGAACGTGATCTCGGGCCAGGTGAGCAGCGGATCGCGGGATTCGGACTCGGATGGGGGCTCGGGGTCGGGGACGAGCTCCGGATCGGGTGTCTCCGGCAGCGAAATTTCGACCGTCAACCAGACAGATTTCTGGAGCGAGCTCGAGGACAATCTTTTTACAATCGTCGGATCGGGCGAGGGGCGCAGCATCGCCATGAGCCCCAACACCGGAATCGTCGTCGTGCGCGCCATGCCGGCCGAACTCCGTGCGGTCGCAGCGTACCTCAAGAAGGCCGAGCTCAGTCTCCAGCGTCAGGTCGTCCTGGAGGCGAAGATTCTCGAGGTGCGGCTCAACGACCGCTTCCAGTCTGGCATCAACTGGTCGCTGATCCTGGACTCGAAAGATGACGCCATCATTCGCGCTCTGCAGCTCGGTGGCGGATCCATCCTCGAAAATGCGGCGTTGTCCGACATCCTGGACAACCAGGGCTTCCTCGACCGCAACGCGCTGAATGTGCCGGATCCCCCGGCCGGAATGATCCGGCCGGACCCACTCTTCGGTGGTACGTTCGTGACCTCGGGAAACTTCGACAACTTTACATACCTAATCGAGCTGCTCGAGAGACAGGGAACCGTGCGAACCCTGTCGAGTCCACGCGTCTCTACGGTGAATAACCAAAAGGCGGTGATCAAAGTCGGGCAGGATGAGTTCTTCGTGACGGACGTCTCGTCGACCACCGTCACTGGGACCACGACCACGACGACGCCCGACGTTACACTGACGCCCTTCTTCTCCGGGATCGCTCTCGACGTGACGCCTCAGATCAGCGAGAAGGGAGACATCATCCTGCATATTCACCCGTCGATCAGCGAAGTGGAAGACCAGAATAAGATCATCACGGTCGGCGGCCTTGACCAGTCGTTACCGCTCGCGCTGAGCACGATCCGCGAATCCGACAGCGTGGTGCGGGCTAGGAGCGGCCAGGTGATCGTGATCGGTGGTCTGATGCAGGAGAACACACTTCACGACCGAGCAGGGATACCCTGGCTCAGCCGGATCCCACTGTTGGGATACCTGTTTCGTCAGCAGTTGGACAAGGTCCAGAAAACCGAGCTCGTGACGCTTCTCCGCGCGGTCCTGGTCGAGCGCGACACCTGGAAATCGGAGCTCGAGGAAACCGCGGATCGCATCGAGAAGCTGACGCACGAATCCCAGCATGGGAGCAGCGACGGCGCAGCAAAACAGGGGAAGCGGTAGCAGGCATCTTGAGGCCAGCGAAGCGGGAGTCCTGGCGATGTACCTCGAACACTTCGGCTTGAAGAAGATGCCCTTCGCACTGACGCCGAACACTGCGTTTCTCTACGAGCACGCCGGTCATCGCGAGGCGCTGAATGTTCTCCTCGTCGCGTTGCGCGGCGGCGAGGGCTTCATCAAGATCGTCGGGGAGGTCGGTACAGGGAAGACCCTGCTTTGTCGGACGCTCCTCAACGCTCTCGGCGAAGACTTCTGCACGGCGTACATTCCCAACCCCTTGCTGACGCCCCTGGGCCTGCATTTCACCGTTGCGGAGGAGCTGGGCCTGAACCCGCCGCAGGAGATTCATAGCCACCACCTGGTCAAACAGATCGCGGCTCGCCTGATGACGTTGCACGCCGACGGGAAGAAGGTGGTGCTGCTGCTGGACGAAGCCCAGGCGCTGCCGCCGGAGACCCTCGAGGCGGTGCGCCTTCTCACCAATCTCGAGACCGAGACCTCGAAGCTGCTCCAGGTCGTGCTCTTCGGCCAGCCGGAGCTCGACGTCCTGCTGGCGCAGCCCTCGCTACGCCAGGTCAAACAGCGGCTCTCGTTCTGCTACCAGCTGCAGCTGCTGGATCGCACCCAGCTCGAAGGCTATGTCACCTACCGACTCGCTGTTGCCGGCTGTGAGCAGTACGACATCTTCACGTCCGGCGCCCTGGACACGTTGCGCAAAGGGAGCCAAGGGATTCCTCGCCTCGTGACCATCCTTGCCCACAAGGCGCTGATGGTCGCGTTTGGGCGCGGTGATCACAGGGTCAAGCGCCGCCACGTGCGTCAGGCCATCGCAGACACCGAGGACGCGCGGTCATCGCGTCTGCTGCGCCCGCCGCGGTCGAAGTCACGCCTCGGAGCGCTGAGTGCGGGGCTGGCCAGGCTCCTGGTCCGTGATGCTTGGAGCCGAACGCCGTGAGCCTCATCAACGACATGCTCAAGGATCTCGACGCGCGGCGACCCGATCGTCGGCGCAGCCAGGCCGAGGTGCTCGAGGGTCTGGGGGCTCCTCGGTCCAGCGGTTATCGAGGCGAGTGGCTCCTCAGAACCGGCGCGTCGCTCTCGTTCGTGCTGCTGGTGATGCTGCTCGCAGTCACACTGTGGGAAGGCCGGACGCCGTCGATGGTAGGCGGGGCCGATGAGGACCCGACGCAGCCTGCGGAGCCCATCTGGGGTCGGTCCACGCAGCCGGGTGCGCTGATGATGGTTGAGGCGAGCAAGCTTCTCGACAGCGCTCCGCCTCCCGAGCTCCCCGACGTCGCCCAGGCCGGTCCAGCGCTCGCTCCGGAGCCGGGATGGGTGCGGGACGTGACGCTGGAGACGCATGCGGACCGCACCCGCTTGGGCTTCGAGCTGAGCCGCGAGACCGTCCACATCATCGACCGCGATCTGTCGCGCGACCGGCTCACGATCCTTCTGGTCCAAACGAGCCTCGAAGAAGCCCTGCCCGAGCTGGATCTCTCCGGAACGCCGATCCAGGCGATCCACGCGCGTCGCATCGGAGGGGATCTCAGTGTGGAGCTGGACCTGGCTGAGCAGGTGCGCACCCAGAGCACGATGCTCGCGGATGGCGACTCAGCGCGGCTCGTGCTGGATTTCCACGGGGGGCGGCGCGGGTCGGAGGTGCTCGCCGGCGTGGCCTCCGCTCCGGAGAGTCCGCCGTCGTTCGAGAAAAAGGCTCGCCCTCCCTCGCTCCAGGAGCTCGCCGCCCAGACCTATCAGCACGCGGTGCGGGTCGCGGAGGGAGGAGACGACGAGACCGCGATCAGTGCTCTGCACGACGCTCTGGCTTTCGACCCCCATCATCATCCGGCGCGCGAGGCCCTCGCGTCGATTCTCCTGCGCCTCGACCGGGGCGAGGAGGCGGAAGCCCTGCTCGACGACGGCTTGATGCTCAAAGCCGCGTACGCTCCCTTCGCGAAGCTGAAAGCCCGTGCGCTGGCGATGCGCGGCGCCGTTCCGGAGGCGTTGGAGCTCCTCGGACCCCTCCAGACGCGCTCGGCGGAAGATCCCGAGTACCACGCGCTGATGGCGGCACTCCACCAGCGACAGGGTGAGCACGCTGAAGCGCTGACTTATTACCGGCGTGTTCTGAGGTGGCAGTCCGATAAGGCCGTCTGGTGGATGGGTCTCGGCATCTCGCTCGAGAGCGAGTCGAGGCCGGAGGAGGCACTCGCGGCCTATCGGGCCGCGTCGGTCCTGGGTGGACTCGGCGAAGACTCGCGGCGCTATATCGGCGAGCGGATCGCTGCGCTCCAGCAGAGCCCGAGGTGAGCCGTGGCTAAGAAGATCCGGATCGGCGAGCTCTTGGTGCAGAACGAGATCATCAGCTGTGCGCAGCTCGAGCATGCGCTGCGGGTCCAGCGTACGCGCGGGCGCAGGCTCGGTCGGACGCTCATCGACCTGGGCTACGTCGAGGAGGACGAGCTGCTGAGCTTCCTCGCTCAGCAGCTGGACATTACCTTTGTGGACCTGCGGCTACCGACGCTTTCACGGGAGGCCGTGTTGAAGCTCCCTGAAACGCACGCGCGCCGCTTCCGCGCCATCGTCGTCGAGGATACAGGCAAGGACTACCTCGTGGGAATGATCGACCCCATGGATATCTTTGCGATCGACGAGCTTACGCGGATCCTCGGGAAACCCATTCGGCAAGCGGTGGTTCGGGAGTCCGACCTGCTGAGCACCATCGACCGGGTCTATCGCCGGACGGAGGAAATCACCCACCTGGCGGAGGAGCTGCACGAGGATCTCGTGGGGGATGATCCCGCGCTGGATGACCTCGCCATCGCGGAAGACGCCCCCGATGCCCCTGTGATGCGCCTGATCCGTTCACTCTTCGAGGATGCGGCCCGGTTGCACGCCTCCGACATCCACATCGAGCCCGACGAGGATGTGCTGCGTATTCGCCAGCGTATCGATGGCGTGCTCAATGAGCAGGTGATGAAGGAGAGTCGCATCGCGTCCGCGCTCGTGCTCCGACTCAAGCTGATGGCCGGTCTGGACATCTCGGAGAAGCGCCTACCGCAGGATGGCAGCTTCAACATCGAAGCTCAGGGCATGAACCTAGACGTGCGGCTATCGACCATGCCGGTCCAGAACGGTGAGTCGGTCGTTTTGCGTTTGCTGGACCAGTCGGGTGAGTCGCTGCATCTGGATCAGCTCGGTATGCCGCCGCGGATCCTCGCGAGGGTGCGTCGCTTGATCCATATGCCGCACGGGCTGGTCCTGGTCACGGGCCCAACGGGGAGCGGCAAGACGACCACTCTCTACGGCGCGCTGCGGGAGCTGAACACTCACGAAAAGAAGATCATCACCGTCGAAGACCCGATCGAGTACCGACTTCCGCGCATCAACCAGGTCCAGGTCCATCCGCAGATCGACCTCACGTTCGCGCGCGTCCTTCGCTCCGCCCTGCGTCAGGATCCCGATATCCTGATGATCGGTGAGATGCGCGATCAGGAAACCGCGGAGATCGGATTGCGTGCAGCCATCACGGGACACCTGGTCCTATCGACTCTGCACACGAACGACGCGATCACGAGCGGCTCCCGGCTCGTGGATATGGGGGCCGAGGGGTATCTCGCCGCCGCCGCGTTGCGTGCCATCGTTGCGCAGCGGCTGGTCCGTCGCATCTGCGACAGCTGCCAGGAGCCTCACGCGACCGACGCGCGGGAGCGCGTCTGGCTGACGACCCTCGGCGGTCCTGAGTTCGCGGCTCTTGAGTTCTTTCATGGCTGTGGCTGTACGCACTGCAATGGCACCGGGTACCGGGGCCGGATCGGTGTCTATGAGCTCCTGGAGCTCGATGAGGGGATGGCGGAGGCGCTGCGCCAGAATGATCAGAGTGAGTACGCTCGCGTCGCCGCCAGGCAACCGGGCTTCCAGACCCTCACACACTGCGCCCTGGGCTATGCCGTACAGGGCATCACCAGTCTGACGGAGGTCTTCCGCGTCGCCGAGGAGCTGACGGACACCCCGGACGATGTTGCGCTTGCTGCCTCGAGCGAACCCGGCCCTCAGGCCGTGACACCAGCCAGCGGCTGAGTCTGGGATGGCGCTCTACGAGTACAGTGCACGCGACCGAGGCGGCGCGTTCATCGAGTCCCGCATGGATGCCACCTCGCCCGACGCACTGGCGACGACGCTGGCCGAGGCCGGGATCACGCCCATCTGCATTGCTCCCGCGCGAGCTCGGCCGGGCAAGGCCAAGAAGAAGTTCAGTCTGCGCTGGAGAAGGGGTTGGGTCGGACTCGATGATCTGATCGTATTCAGTCGCCAGATGGCGACACTGACCGAAGCCGGTCTGCCCATCGTGGGCGCGATTCAGGGTCTCGCCGATAGCGCCCGCAATGCCACCTTGCGGCAGGCGCTCCTGGACCTGGCGGAGAGTCTTCAGTCGGGTCGCGAGCTGAGCAGCGCGATGCAGCGCTACCCGCACGTCTTCTCGAGCCTCTTTGTTGCCGTCGTCAGTGTGGGTGAGAACACGGGCCGTCTGGACGAGTCGTTTCGAGAGGTCAGCCGTTATCTCGAGCTCGAGCTGGAGACACGCCGTCGTATCAATACGGCCACGCGCTACCCCACAATGGTTGTTTGCG
>DAOVBF010000222.1 GCA_030673955.1 Deltaproteobacteria bacterium | reverse complement strand
GTGGCGGTTCGCACGATTCTCTTCGACCTCTTCGACACTCTCGTGGACCTCGTCTTCGAGAACCTTCCGCTCATTGAAGTTGGCGAGCGGCGGATCCCCTCGACCTACCGCGCGCTGCACGATGTCATTGTGCAGCGTGTGGACCTGGACTTCGAGACTTTTGCGCGGGAGCTCGCGAGCGTCGACCGCGAGGGCCGGGATCGGGTCCTGGCCGAGGGACGCGAGTACCCCACGCTGGAGCGCTTCCAGGCCCTGCTGGGCAGGCTGGCCCTGGCCGATCTCGGGCTGGCCGAGACGCTCACCCACACGCATATGGCGAAGCTCAGCGAGACGGCGCGCTTTCACCCACACCACGCGGGGGTGCTCTGCGAGCTCCGCCAGACGGCACGCATCGGAATCTGCTCCAACTTCAGCCATGCGCCGACCGCAAGAAAGCTGCTGGAGGAGGCCGGGCTGCTGCCGCACATCGATGCGGCCGTGATCTCGGAGGAGGTGGGTATCCGCAAGCCCCGGCGGGAGATCTTCGAGGCGGCGCTCGAGCGGCTCGGGGCCTCGCAGGAGGAAACGATCCATGTGGGCGACAATCTCAGGGCCGACGTGGAGGGAGCGGCCGCCGTCGGGATCACAGCGGTCTGGCTCACCCGACGGGTACGGGATCCTGCGGAGGCGCTGCGCAACTACACGGGGCCGCCTCCCGCCCACATGATTGCGGATCTCCGCGAGCTTCCGGCGCTACTGGCCGGGGCTTAGGCGGAGCACCCCTATCCGCCCCTCGAGCGCGTGATCCTCACGCCGGCGTGCCTGAGCGTGCCCGCCACGGGGGCGAGCTTACGCACGGTGATCGTGCACCACTCGACCGGGTGACGAGACAGCAGGGCGGCCGCGATCCGCTCGGCCAGCGCCTCGACCAGACGGTTCTCACGGGTGCCCGCGACCTCTTCCACGGTTCGATAGATATCCCCGTAGTCGAGCGTGTCGGCGAGCCGATCGCTGCGACCGGACCGACTGAGGTCGAAGCCCAGCTCCAGGTCGATATGCACCGGGCGCCGCATCTGGCGCTCGGCCTTCGAGACACCCAGCGCCGCGGGAACCTCGATGCCTTCGAGCAAAATCACGTCCTTCACGTGAAAGCCATCCTAGCTGATTTGACAGGGCCGGAGAGCCGAGGCTATGCTGCGCGCCCCGATGAAGTTCCTCGCGCCAAGTCATCACGAATGTCTGCCCGGGAGAGCGCTGCGCTCCCGTAGCAGGTCCCACCGGCGCGGGTAGGTTCGTCCGACTCCCGTCACGCCGGACCGGGACCTTCCAGAGACCGAGAACCCTGACCTAATCCGAGCGCCCTGCTGCGCAGCGTGCGCCGCCACCGTAGGTGGCGCGCTAGCGCCACGCGCAGCGAGGCATAGGCGGGCGGGCTGGCTTTGCCAGCCAAGCGCCCGCAGGACCTGACGCGATGACGAAGAGCCCACTTGAAAACATGCCCCTACCCTACCGATGGCACGGCGATGGAGAACCGCTCGTCCTGATCGCGGGCCTCGGGGGCAAGGGCACCAGCTGGCAACCCTTCCTGGACGCGGCGAAGCGCCGCTTCCGCGTGCTCACCTTCGATAACCCGGGGGCGGGGCGCACCCCGCCGCTCTCCGGCCCGGTGACCATCCGGGAGATGGCGCGCTGCGTGCGGCGACTGCTCGATCATCTGGGGATCGAAAAGGCCTGCGTGGTGGGCCGCAGCATGGGCGGCATGATCGCACAGGAGCTCGCACTGCTCACCCCGGAGCGGATCACACGTCTCGTGCTGGTGTCGACGACGGCCCGCTCGGATGGTCACCTGGCACAGATCTTTCGGTTCTGGGCCCGCATGGCAGAGCTCGGCGTCGCCGCCGAGGTTCGCCACCAGAGCTCGCTGCTGTGGTGCCTGGGGAGCATGAGCCTGTCCAGCAACGCCCGGGTGCAGGCCTACCTCGAGGCGAAATGCACGGCGGACCGGCCGCACGATTACGCGCTCCAGGCGCGTGCCTGTGCGCGGCACGATGCGCTCGAGCGGCTGCTCTCGCTTCGCACCCCTACCCTCATCGTGAGCGGGACCGACGATCGGCTCACCCCCCCGCGCCACGCCGAGGAGCTGGCCAAGGCCATTCCGGGTGCCGAGCTCGCCTACATTTCCGGCGCGGCGCACCTTCCCTATCTTGAGCACCCGGAGCGGTTCGCACGGGTTGTACTCGATTATCTATGCAGCGAGGCTAAACCATGAGCGACGCCTACGATGCGATCGTAAAGCGTGAGCAAGAGGTCTTCGCTCCCGGCGTACGGCGCTGGCCGGTCGCGCTGGAGCGCGGGCTGGGCTCACGCGTCTGGGATATTGACGGAAAAGAGTACATCGATCTGACCGCGGGGTGGGGCGTCAACAGCATCGGCCACTGCCATCCGGCGCTAGCATCGGCGATTGCCGATCAGGCCCGCACACTCATCCAGACCACGAACATCGTCTACACGCAGCCACAGCTCGAGCTCGCGGAACGCCTGGACCGCATCACACCCGAGAACATCCACCGCTCCTTCTTCGTGTCGAGCGGGGCCGAGGCCAACGAGGGAGCGCTGAAGCTTGCACATCGCGCCACGGAACGCGCTCGCTTCGTAGCCACGCTGGGGAGCTTCCACGGCCGCACCCTCGGCGTGATCGGGATGCTCGGCCAGGAAAAGTACCGCGCGCGCTGGAGTGCCATCATCCACGAGGGCCGCTTCGTCCCCTACGGCGACCTGGCCGCTGCGGAGTCGGCGATCGACGAGGAGGTCGCGGCGATGATCGTCGAGCCCGTTCAGGGTGAGGGCGGGGTGGTGGTCCCCCCGGAGGGCTACCTCGAGGGACTCGCGAGCGCGTGTGCGGCCGCGGGCGCGCTGCTCATTCTCGACGAGGTGCAGACCGGGATCGGGCGCACCGGCCGCTGGCTCGCATGCAATCACAGTGGTGTAGAGCCCGACATCCTCACTCTGGGGAAGGGACTGGGCGGCGGCCTGCCGATTGCAGCCTTCATGGCCAGCGATGCGGTGATGTCGAGCATCGAGCCGGGCGACCACGGCGGAACCTACGCCGGCAACCCCCTCTGCTCGCGCGCCGCTGCGACGGTGCTCCGCGTCATCGAGGAGGAGGCGCTGGTGGCTCGCGCGGCGGGGCTGGGTGAGCACGTGCGCAAGCGCCTGCAGGCGCTCGCCCAGCGACGGTCCGAGCGCGTCGAGTGCGCGCGTGGTCTTGGCTTGCTCGTGGGCGTGGTGCTACGCGACGCCGGCTTCACCGGGTCCGTGCATGCGCGCACGCGCGAGCTCGGTGTCCTGGTGAACCTGACCGCCGAGCGGGTGATCCGGATCTTTCCGGCGCTCAACATCCCCGAGGACGAACTCGATCGGGCACTCGACATCGTCGAGGCGGTGATCGAGAAAGAGTGAGGCGGGATCAGCCGGCGGGTCCCGGCTAACGCACCTTGACCCC
>DAOVBF010000152.1 GCA_030673955.1 Deltaproteobacteria bacterium | reverse complement strand
CCCGGCAGACCCTCGCGGACCGGATTCGAGGGGTGCAGCGTGCTGCCGCGCGCCAGGTCTACCGCGTAGTACACGAAGGGAATCGCGGCCGTGCCGACAATGCCGTAGACCGAGGCGAAGGTGCGCGTCGGGTCGCTTCCGATAACAAATGCTCTCAGGAATAAATAGGCCACATAGATGAACCAAAGCACGAGGGTTGAGGTGAGCCGCAGATCCCACACCCACCAGTGACCCCAGACGGGCTTGGCCCAGATCGGACCGGTGACGAGGATGAGTGTACAGAAGACCACGCCGACCTCCGCGCCGGAGGCGGCCAGGCGGTCCCATGGCTCTTTGCGTGTGCGCAGGAACCCGATGCCGCCGACCGCTGTGAGGAGGAATCCCAGGTAGGCCGGCACCACACAGGGTACGTGCACGTAAAAGATCTTCTGGACGACGCCCTGGGCACGCTCGAGGGGCGCGTAGAAGATCACCATGCCCAGCCAGATGAGCAGAGCCACCACGGTCAACAGTGCGAGCAGCCGGGCCGACCGTATGATGCGTTCTTCCACGTTTCAGTCCTCCAGGATGTACTCGAACACGAAATAGCCGATCAGTACGAAAACCCAATCGTAAAGTCCCAGCGCCCCCCACCACGCCAGGGGAATCTCGCGGCCCGCAAGCACCTCGGTCGTCATCCGAGCAGCGAATATGAGCACCGGCAGGATGAGCGGGAAGAGCAGCACCGGAAGCAGGAACTCGCGGAAACGGGCGGAGTTGGCCATGGCGGAGAGCAGGGTACCCACGGCGGCGAGCCCGATCGCGCCCAGGAGCCCGACGAGGAGGATCTCGGGCAGCGCCACCGCCCAGGCGACATCCAGGAACACCGTACACAGGATCGCGGTCCAGAGCTGCACACCCAGGAGCGCGAGCAGATTCGCAGCGGCCTTCCCGAGAAAGACCCAGCCACGATCACATGGCACCTGGACCAGCAACGCGACCGCTCCCTCCTCGCTCTCGGCCTGGAAGGAGCGGCCCAGTCCGAGCAGCGAGGTGAACAGAAAGACGATCCAGATCAAGGGCGGGATCCAGCCCCGCGTGGCGGGGTTGCTCGAGGGGAGACTGATGCTCAAGAGGACGACGATCAGCGCCGCGAAGACCGCCATGTGCCCGACCCGGTCCTTGCTGCGCAGGTCGAGCAGGAGATCCTTGCGCAGCACAGCCGTCGCGACGCGGGGGCCGATCACCGCTCCCTCACCGCTCGAGCCCGGCCAGCCGCCCCGCTTCGAGCCGGAGCACGGCATCGAACAGGCCCGCCGTGGTGGCGGGCGAGTGCGCGGCGACCAGCGCGGTTCGCCCCGCCTCTCGGTGGCGCTGGAGCAAGTCCGTGAGGCGCTGGGAGGCCTCCGCATCGAGTCCGTTCCAGGGCTCATCCAGTAGCAGGAGGGGGGGATCGGTGAGGCGCGCACGCGCCAGCCCTACCCGGCGACGATAGCCCAGCGAGAGCGTGCGAACGCGCTGTCTCGCGACGGGCTCGAGCTCCATGTCTTGGATCAAAGCCCTGATGCGCTGGGGATCAACGCCATAAAGGTTCGCGCAAAACTCGAGGTTTTCCTGAACCGTGAGCTCACCGTAGAGGGCGGCTTCCTGGCCCAGGTATCCCAGCCGGCCTCGATGGACCACACCGTCCCGGCTGAAGGGGTTCACGCCCAGGACTCGCACCGTGCCGCGTGTGGGTCGCGTGAGGCAGGCCAGGACCCGCAGGAGCGTGCTCTTGCCGGCGCCGTTCGGACCCGAGAGCAGGGTGATCGAGCCCTCCGGGATCGTGGCCGAGACGCGGTCGAGCGCGCGCACCCTCCCGAAGCGCTTCTCCAGCAGCGAGATCTCGATCGCGCTCAAAGCGGACTTCCGCAGGCGGCGCAGAAACGGTCGCCGGTCTGGGGCACACGCCCGCAGCGGCAGGGCTGCAGTGTGTCCGTGGGCGGGGTGGGGCCCGGCGCCGCCTGCTGACGGGTCATGGCAAGCAGTGTTTCGCGCCGCAGATCCCGTCGCAGCCGATCGCGATCCTCGCTGGAGAGCTTCCCGGTCTCGAAATCGTGCTCGAGGTCCCGCAGCGCCGCGATCAGTGCCTGCTTCTCACGATCGCCCTCCGTTTCGCTGGCCGGCACGCCTCCGGCCGCAGCCGCCGCGGAGACCGGTTGAGCCACGAAGAAAAAAGAGCCCGCGGCTACGAGCGCCGACAGAAAGGCTGTGACCCAGCTCGGAGGAGCACTCCGCGGGGGGAGTGCCCGCACGCGGAAGGGGATGCGAGTCTTCGCGTCTAGATCGAACCCGACATAGCGCTGGTAGATCGTGTCGGCGTCGCGAACGGGTCGCGCCGGATGGAGCGGGCCTGCGTCCACGACGATACCGAAATCCCTCACGTAGATCTCCAGGGTCTCGACCGGGTCTGGAACGCTGATCGCGGTGACGAGGTCGGCGCCGGGTCCAGCCAGGTCGTAAGAGAACTGGAGCTGGTGCTCGCCCGGGGAGACCGGACCGTGCAGCTCGAGGGTGTCGCCCCGAACCCGAGCCCCCGCGGGCAGCGTGGCGTGCGCTGTCTCCAACGCGGCGTGCCCGACCGGGAGTCCGACGCGTAGCACAGGAGGCTCGGAGTCATCGCGCACGACGACGTTGAGGTCGGGGTTGTAAACGGTTATGCCCTGCCGCACGCGGTACACCCCCGCCTCGCGTTCCAACGCCCAGCGCACTTTGCGAAGCACCAGGCGCGAGGCGTCGGCCGAGGGATCGTAGATGTGAAAGGTCACCGTACGTGTCGCGTCCGGGGCGCTCTCCCGAAAGACGACACTGCCACCGGGGAAGCCGATCCCCTCGTACATGGCCTCCACGAGATAGGCGGCGGGGGTCGCAAGCCCGGTCAAGCGAAACTGTCCGGTGCTGTCCGTGCGCGTCTTTCGTTCGATCGATTCGCCGTTGCGGTTGACACCGAGAAGCACAATCTCGGTTCCGGCCGCTGCATCCGCACGCGTGGGGTGAATCACGCGGCCCTCGATGGTTGCCGCGCGCGCCGGCGCGGCGAGGGCGACGAGGAGTAACGCGGCGAGGGGGACGGCCTTCGAGGAGCGAGCGCGTCTCACCCTCCGCGACCGGTCTGGCGCTCGGGGATGGGCCATAGGATCAGCACGTTGCCCACGATGAAGATGAAGCCGCCGATCCAGATCCAGTTCACGAGGGGATTGATATACACCTTGAGCGCGACGGATTGGTCCGGCTCGAGGCCCACCATGATCACATAGAAGTCCTCGCTCAAGCTGCTCGCGATGGCGGGAATCGTCGCGGGCTGCTCCTGCTGAAAGTACATGCGCTTCTCGGGAGTCAGGATACCCACGGGCTTGCCGTCGCGGTGGAGCGCGACACGCGCCACGGCGCCTGCGTAGTGCGGGTGGCTCACCGGCAGGGCCTGTCGGTACGCAACCGTGTAGCCGTTGAGCTGCCACGTCTCGCCGGGCTGCAGCACCCGTGTCTCCTCGAGGTAGAAGGCCACGCCCGCGAAGCCCACGAAGATGAGGACGACCGAGAGGTGGACGACGTAGCCGCCGTAGCGGCGTTGATTGCGCCGCATCAGCTCGAGCACGGCCCGGAGCGGACCCTCGCCGCGCCGCATGCGCGCTCGGATTCCTCGCCAGTATTCCTCCACGATGGTCGCCGCTACGAAGGAGCACAGGGCGAGGAAGGCCACGGGGTAGAACTGGCGTACGCCGAGGGCCAAGACGACCGCCGCGGCCATCACCGCGACAGCTGCCGGCCAAAGAAAGCTCTTGCGCAGGTTCGTCCAGGTGGCGCGGCGCCAGGCGATCAGCGGTCCGATTCCGGTCAGAAGCAGCAGGAAGATTGCCAGAGGACCCGCATAGCGCTGGAAGAAGGGCGGTCCGATCTGGATCGTGGTGCCGTAGACGGCCTCCGAGAAGACGGGATAGAGCGTTCCGAAGAAGACGATGGAGAGGAGGGCGAGGAAGACCCAGTTGTTCAGGAGGAAGCTCGCTTCCCGCGAGACGACGGAGTCGAGACGGTTCTCGCTGCGCAGGAGCGGCACGCGCCAAATCAAGAACGCCGCAAACACGCCGGCCACCAGGACGACATACGCCAGGAACACGAAGCCGAACCAGCCCGACTGTGTGAAGCTGTGTACCGATTGGACCACCCCGCTGCGTGTGAGGAAGGTACCGAAAAGGCAGAGCGAGTAGGACAGGCCGATCAGCGCGAGGTTCCAGATCTTCAACATCCCGCGCTTCTCCTGGATCATCACGGAGTGTAGATACGCGGTGCCCGCCAGCCAGGGCATGAACGCGGCATTCTCGACCGGGTCCCAGGCCCAGTAG
>DAOVBF010000296.1 GCA_030673955.1 Deltaproteobacteria bacterium | reverse complement strand
GCGACGCAGTAGATCGCTCAAAGCTTCCAGCTTTCCCTATCGCGCTCAAGCCCTGACTGTCACATCCTTGAGCAGGTCAAACTCGTCCAGACAGCGCCCGCAACCCATCACGACCGCGGTCATCGGGTCCTCTGCCAGCATGACGGGAAGCCCGGTTTCCTCCCGCAGCAGCACGTCCAGACTCTCCAGAAGGGCGCCTCCACCCGTGAGGACAATCCCCTTGTCCGCGATGTCCGCCGCCAGCTCGGGCGGCGTGCGCTCGAGCGCGATCTTGGCCGCCTCGATGATGGAGTTCACGGTCTCCATCAGAGCCTCGCGGATATCCTCGCCGTTGACCTCCAGAGTCTTGGGTACGCCGGCCACGAGGTCCCGACCCTTGATGACCAGAGTCTTGATCTCTTCCGTCGGGTAGGCGCTGCCGATCTCGATCTTGATGAGCTCGGCCGTGCGCTCGCCGATCAGCAGGTTGTACTTGCGCTTCACGTAGTTGAGGATGCTCTCATCCATCTTGTCGCCACCCACCCGGGAGCTATTCGCGTATACGATGCCCGCGAGAGAGATGACGGCAACCTCGGTCGTTCCCCCGCCGATGTCGAGGATCATGTTTCCCGAGGGCTCCGTGATCGGAAGACCCGCGCCGATCGCTGCGGCCATCGGCTCCTCGAGGAGATACACCTCGCGAGCGCTGGCGGAGAGGGCCGATTCGCGCACCGCACGCTTCTCGACCTCCGTGATCCCCGACGGAACCGAGATCACGATCCGGGGTCGCAGCAGCGTCGAGCGGTTGTGCGCTCGCTGGATGAAGTAACGCAGCATCGCCTCGGCGATCTCGAAGTCGGCAATGACACCGTCCTTGAGCGGTCGCACCGCTCGGATCGAGCCCGGCGTGCGCCCCAGCATGCTCTTGGCTTCCTTGCCCACAGCGCGAACGCGGTCCACGCCCCGTTCGTCCGTCTGAACCGCCACGACGGACGGCTCATTGGAGACCACTCCGCGCCCTTTGGCGAAGACGAGCGTGTTGGCGGTGCCCAGGTCGATGGCGAGATCGTTCGAGAAAAGTCCGAGAAGGCGGTCGAGCATGCCGCTATCCCCTGATGCTACTCACCCCGGACGGCGAGGTGCAGAAATTGATTCGATTGATTGAGGGCCCTCAGACCTTCCCCCCCGGGCTCGGCGATTCTACGAGTGACCCGCCCTCAACGCAAGCCAGCGGAGTCGGAAAACCACTTTATTCGCTTGCTCTTCGGACCGTGTCCCCCTAGTTTGCGTCGGCTGGAGTCCACGAACGCTTGATCCCGTGAGGTAGCCCTGGACATGGCCTCGACCCGCCTGACGCGTTGGGTCCGAAACGCCGCGGTCGCCCTGATAGTTGCCGCCTTCGTGCTCGTTTTCGGCCAGCCCCGGGGGTACTCCGGCACCGGCGCAGTGGCCGAGGTGAACGGCGAGCTCATCCGTCGCGACGTGTTCGAGTTCTTCCGCGATCTGAACACCGCCCGCAGCCGGGACTTCCTCCCGCCGGATATGGATCCCGAGGACGCCCGCAACCTGCTCGACGGGCAAACCCTCAACTCCTTGATTCATCGCTGCATCCTCGCGCAGGAGGCCGAGGCCCTGGGCCTGCGCGTCAGCGACGACGAGCTGGCCCAGGCGCTCGCCATGAATCCGAGCTTCCAGCAGAACGGCCGCTTCGACCCGTTCCTCTTCGAGCGCGCCTGGAGGCGGGCCGGTCTCGAGAGCGAGCGCGTGTACACGAACGAGCACCGGAGGGACCTCCTGATCCGCAAATTCCAGCGGCTCATCAGCTCGCCCGTGCGTGTCTCCAACGCGCAGGTACGTGAGGCCATCCAGCGCGAGCACCTCCAGATCCGTCTGCGCTACGCCGTGGCCCGCGCCCAGGACCTTCGGGACCGGGTCGAAATCAAGGTGGAAGACGCCCGGAGGTTCGCGGAGGCCGAGCCGGAGCGGCTTCTGGCCGCCTATCAGGCGCGCATTTCGGAGTTCCGCCAGCCAGAGCAAATCCAGGTGCGGCATATCCTGTTCACCGGAGAAGATGCACCCGCTCAGGCCGAGGCCGCGCGTGAGCGGCTGCGGGCGGGGGAGGACTTCGAGGCTCTGGCGCGCGAGCTCTCGCAGGACGAGGCAACGCGCGGCGAGGGCGGCGACCTCGGCTTCTTCCCCCACGGGCGCATGCTAGCGGCCTTCGAGGAGGCCGCCTTCGCGCTCCAGCCCGGGGCGGTCTCGGAGCCGGTCGAAACCGAACGCGGCGTCCACCTCATTCGCCTCGAAGAGCGCCGGGCCGCCCTGGAGCGAACTCTGGACGAGGTCTCGGAGGAGCTTGCCAGAGGTCTCCTGCGCGAGGATCGAGCTCGCGATTCGGCCCGCAAGGCTGCGGAGGAGATGCTGGAGCAGCTCCAAGCCGGTGCGAGCTTCGAAAAGGCTGCTCGTGAGCTCGGTCTCACCAGCGAAGAGACGGTCTCGTTCGGGCCTCGAGACCTGTCCATCCCCGGAATCGGCCGCGTGCCGGGCCTCAAGGAGGCAG
>DAOVBF010000219.1 GCA_030673955.1 Deltaproteobacteria bacterium | reverse complement strand
ACCGAAGCATCAGAGGCGGACCTGCTGGGGACGGAGGCCGCCTATCGGAATGTGACGATCAGCCTGGTCGCGAATGTGGCGAGCTTCTATCTGTTGCTGCGCGACCTGGACGAACGGCTGGCCATCTCGAGACGCACCATCGCAGGCCGGCGGGGCAGTCTCGACATCATCCAGGCCCGCTTCGACAAGGGCACAGTGGCGGAGCTCGACGTCAATCAGGCGCAGATCGAGCTGGCGATCGCCGAGGCAGCCGCGGCGGGCTTCGAGCGCCAGATCGTGCAGACGGAGAATGCGCTTCGTATTCTCCTCGGGCGCAATCCGGGCCCGATCGTGCGTGGCCTGCGACTGGATCAGCAGGTCTTTCCCCCGGAGGTTCCGCCCGGGCTGCCATCGGAGCTGCTCCAGCGGCGTCCGGACGTGGTGGCTGCGGAAGAGCAGCTGATCCGGGAGACGGCCCTGGTCGGCGTGGCCGAGGCCCTGCGTTATCCCTCGATCAGCCTGACCGGCAGTCTAGGCGCGGTGAGCAACGAGCTGGCCGATCTGGACACCGGCGACGCCAGCACCTGGAACATCGGCGCCGACATCTTCGCGCCCATCTTTAACTCCGGACAGCTCAAGGCCCAGGCCGAGGCCCAGCGCGCGCGAACCGAGCAGGCGCTCCTGAACTACGAGGCGGTGCTGCAGCAGGCGTTCCGGGAGGTAGAGGATGCGCTCGTCTCCGTCCGGACCCTGCGAGAGGAGCACGCCGCACGGCAGCGCCAGGTGGTGGCGGCTCGTAACGCGGCCCGCCTGTCGCGAGCGCGCTACGACGGCGGCGTGGTGGACTACCTGGAGGTGCTGGACTCCGAGCGAAGCCTCTTCGCATCGGAGCTGGACGAGTCCGCCACCCTTCAGCAGTCCCTCAACGCCGTCGTGCAGCTCTACAAGGCCCTCGGCGGCGGATGGACCGCGAACTAGCCGCAAAGCCTGCTTGACGTAGGCGAGCTACATATCTCTAGTGATGGACGTCGTCGCGGGCGCTCGACTCACGGTGTAGAGGCTCACGAGGCGAGCGATGAATATCGCCACGAAGAGCTGTCCGAAGATGGCCTCTAACCCGCAGAGCAGTCGCGCGACTCCCCCTGTGGGCACCAGGTCCCCGTACCCAAGGGTCGTGATCGTCACCATGCTGAGGTAGAAGAACTGGACGAACAGACTGCTGCCTGCCGCGACGTCCTCCAATCGGGATCCGGCCAGCCGGTAGGAGCCCGGACTCAGGGTTTCGATGAGGCCATGGACATACATGAAGGCGACGACGAACAGGAGGTAGACGCAGATCCCTCCGAGAACGGTGTCG
Source organism: Deltaproteobacteria bacterium (assembly GCA_030673955.1). GTDB lineage: Bacteria > Myxococcota_A > UBA9160 > SZUA-336 > SZUA-336 > SMWZ01. The sequence continues at coordinate 2,187 of DAOVBF010000219.1, read as the reverse complement.
GCGTCGACCTGCTCGCGCCTCCGCACAGCATCCAGCACGAACACGATGATGAGGAACAGGAAAAGGGCCGTCAGAGCGAGATCGCTGACGAGGAGCCAGCGCCACTGGAGGAGCTCCCAGGCCCATCCGCTCACTAACGCCGCTATCGCGAACGCGAGTCCGAGGATGATGTGAGTCCGGCGTCCGCTCACCGCGTACACGCCGCCCACCAAGACGACGGAGCTCGCGATTCTGAGAAACGGGCCGCGGTGCCCCGTCTCAGCGGCCCACGAGAGGATCAGCAACATCCCGGCGAGCGTAACGAGGAGAGCCGCGAAGTGTCCGAGCTCGGTTTTTCTGTCCATCTGTCTCTCCCTTCGATAGCTGAGATCGAAAGCCGCAAAGGTAGCGGATATCGCGGGCGCCTAATCATGAAAGATCGAAAGATCTACAAGAGCGGGTTCCGCTGATGTATGATCCTCGCTCCACTGTCCCTGGGGACTCATGTACCGACCCATCGTTACGGCATTGATCTTGCTCAGCCTGCTGGGGCCCGCCGCAGCATCGGCCGGGTCTGAGCACGCTGCACCCCAGGACGTCCGCATCGCCGGCTGCGGCTCGATGCAGGCGCTGATCGGGGCCTGGAGTCGCGAGCTCGGTGACAGCGAGATCCGCGTGCACAGCGAGGGGAGGGGATCTTCGACCGGTCCCCCCGCCCTGATCTCCGGTCGCGCGGAGATCGCGGGCATGTCGCGCCAGATGAACAACGCGGAGCTCGAGGTGTTTCGCAGGCGCTTTGGCTACGAGCCCACAGCGGTTCCGGTCGCGGCGGAAGCGGTCGCCGTCTATGTCAACGCACGGAACCCCCTCGAGCGGCTCACGCTCGCGGAGGTGGACGCGATCTTCTCGGAGACGCGCTACTGCGGGGCGGAGAGGGAGATCCAATACTGGGGTGACCTGGGCCTGGACGGGGACTGGGCCGGGCGGACCATCAGCCCGCATGGCCGCGGTCTGACTCTGGGAAAGTGCTCCCTCTTCCAGAACGTCGCCCTCTGCGGTGGGGTGTTCCAGGACTCGCTCCGCGAGAGTCCCGGCGACGCTTCCTCGGTGATGTCGGTCAGCGAGGCGGTCTACGGGATCGGCTACGGCAGCTGGACCGACGGCACTCCGGGTGTGAAGCTGCTGGCGCTCGCGCGGCAAAGCGATGAGCCGTTCGCAACGCTGAGCCCCGAGAGTGTGTATTCCGGCGCCTACCCGCTGGCCCGCGAGCTCCTTCTTTACGTGAATCGCGCTCCCGGGGCAGCGCTCGATCCGCGCGTCGCCCCGTTCATCGAGTACGTGTTGTCGGACGCGGGGCAATCGGTCGTTGAGGAGTCGGGCTACCTGCGCGTCCCACCCGCCCTGGTGCAGGAGATCCTGGCAAGCCTGCGTTAGTGGGGCCGCGCAGGGCGGCCTGCGCCGAGCCGTTCAGTAGTAAGCGACGATCAGCACGACGGAGCTCTCGAGCTCTGCGATGAGCTTGCTCAACTCCCCTCCCGCTGGGTTCGGCTGTCCCTTGTCCCAGGCTTCGCCCAGCCTGATCCGGAGCAGCCGGTAGGCCAGGTCGGACTTGATTGCGTAGTTCACGTTCTGGGGTAGGACGCCTGCCAATTGCAGCGTTGCAAGCGGGTGCAGCATCGAGCTCACGATCCCCGCCACCTCACCCTTCGCGTTGAGCAGCGGCCCGCCCGAGTTTCCAGGCTGGATCGGCGCGTCGATCTGGGCGAAGCGCTCGTCGCCCTGTAGGCCACTCAGCGCATTCACCCGTCCGAAGGTCGCCTTCTGCTCCTGGCCCTGGAGCTGGATGAGTGGGTAGCCCAGCGTGAAGACCTCGTGGCCCCTCTTTAGGCCGTGTTTTGCGCGCAGGCGTAGAGGGATGCGGATCGCATCGACGCGCAGGAGCGCGAGATCGTTCTCCTCGTTGCTGGCTACCAGCTCCGCGTCCAAGAGATCCGCGTCGTCGAGCTTGACCTGGATCCGCGATGCCTCGCTGACCACGTGGTGGTTGGTGACCAGGTGCCCGTCCCATGTCACGAAGAAGCCCGTGCCAGTGCTGATCCCCTTGGAGACGGCTGTCTTCGCCGTACCGACCGGCGGTAGCGCGGGCTTGGTGGCCAGGTCCGCGAGCGCCTCCTTCGCGACCAGCTCCGCCCACGCGGGGGTTCCGCC